>NZ_JABFMQ010000013.1:0-138250 GCF_013359625.1 Herbaspirillum sp. C9C3 | reverse complement strand
TGCCGTGGCACCACCACGGCGCGTCGCTGCGCCTAGGCAGCCAACGCTTGGCGACCTCTCGCACTCACAGATTGAATGTGAACAGGCCCTAGATCTTCTGAGGAAAAGCAGGGGTCTTCGGCTTTACGAGTTTTTCCGGCACAGGCCGCAGCTGTGATGGTGCACCGGCATCACCATAATTTGCAACAATGTTGCATATATTTACCGGTCCCTATAAGATTCCGGCAAATGCAACACTATTGCAAAAGCCCTCCTTCATTGCCCGGGCGCGCCCTTGGGTATCACTACGTCATGGTCTTGCTGGCCATCGTGATCGTGGTGCTACAGCTATGGTGCAGTGGTTTTCATCATCACGCATTGAGCGACAAGAGCGACGATTGCGTCGCCTGTCAGCTGGCCGAACAAGACCTGCCGCCTCCCCTTGAGGTGTCGCAGCCCGATCTGTCGGCCGTGCAGTATTTCCTCGCAGGCAGCACCGTGGCGGCGCCTGCGTATTTCTTCCGGCAGTCCGTCAGCCCTTATCTTGCCCCTTATTCCCAGGCCCCACCCGTTGCGTCTTCGCGGCACTGACTCACTCTGAATTCATTCTGAAGACTGCCTCGCAAGGAGCGCAGTCCGGCTTCGTTCATTCCTGGGAAACCCTCATGTCTTTCAATCTCTTGCGGCTCAGCGCCCTGAGCACCCTTATCGCCCTCGCTTACGGCAGCGTTTCGATTCCTGCCTGTGCGCAATCCGTTTCCACAACGTCACCCGGTGGCACTGACGTACAGAACACCGCTGATGCCTCGGGCGCCGCCGCTGCCCTGCCGACCATTTCGGTTTCTTCCGAACGCCTTGACCGGGCTCGCAATGGCATCCTGGTCGAAACCGGCAGCAGTGCCTATCACATTGGGCCAAAGGATATCCAGGCCCTGCCGCAGGGAGAGAACACCCCGTTCAATGACTTGCTGCTGCAAGCGCCGGGCGTGGCGCAGGATTCTTATGGCCAGTTGCACGTGCGTGGCGACCATGCCAATCTGCAATATCGTCTTAACGGAATCCTGCTGCCGGAAAGCATTTCCGGTTTTGGACAAACGCTGGACACGCGTTTCGTCGATAGCGTCAATCTGCTCACCGGAGCCTTGCCGGCGCAATACGGGTATCGCACCGCCGGTATCGTCGATATCCATACCAAGACTGCCGGCCTGACGCCGGGCGGGGATATCGGCGTGGTCATGGGCAGCAACAACACGCGCCAGGTCAATGGCCAGGCCAATGGCGTCGTCAACGGCATCAGTTATTACGTCACCGGTTCGCTGGATGCCAACAATCTGGGTATCGAAAATCCCACCGGCGCTTCTTCGGCATTGCATGACCGCACCACTCAGAGCAAGGCCTTCGGGTATTTCTCCTATCTGATCAATCCTGATACGCGCCTGAGCCTGATCCTGGGCAATACCAACAGTCACTTTCAGATTCCCAACACGGCGGGGCAGACGCCGAGTTTCAATGTTGCGGGTGCCAACGTCGCGTCCGAGAACCTGAACGAAACCCAGGATGAGATCACCCGCTACGGCATCCTGTCGTTGCAGGGAGTGATCGGCGAGGACATCGATTACCAGGTCGCTGCCTTCAGCCGCTATACGGGCGTGAAGTTCCAGCCGGACACGCTGGGGGACCTGATGTACACCGGCGTATCGACCAAGGTCGCCCGCGCGGGCCTGGCCAATGGCTTGCAGGCCGACGGCAGTTATCGTCTCAATGACCGCCATACCTTGCGCAGCGGCTTTTCCTATACGCGTGAAACGCTGACCAACAGCGATCAATCCCTGACCTTGCCGGCCGACGCCAACGGCAACCAGAGCAGCGACACGCCCATTGCGATCAGTGATGGCAGTCGCAAGATCACCACCGAAGTGGGTGTCTATCTGCAGGACGAATGGAAGATCACGGACGCGCTCACACTCAATTACGGTGCACGCTTTGACGAGTTGAATGCCTATGTGACCGGTAGTCAGCTGAGCCCGCGCATCGGCGTGGTGTATCAGCTCAATGAGCGCACCACCTTGCATGCCGGCTATGCGCGCTACTTCACGCCGCCGACCAGTGAGCTGATCCCGGCCAGTACCATCAACAACTTCGCCAACACGACCGGTGCATCGCCGACCAGTGGCAACGATGCGGTGCAGCCGGAGCGGTCCAATACCTATGACCTGGGTGTGAGCCACAAGCTGACCAACCAGCTGACGCTGGGTGTGGATGGTTATTACAAGCAGATCACCAACCTGCTCGATGAAGGGCAGTTTGGTTCTGCGCTGCTTTATACGCCGTTCAATTATTCACAGGGGAAGATCTATGGTGTGGAGCTGACGCTGAACTATCGCAAGGACGATCTGGCGGCCTATTTCAACCTGGCGCGTGCTACCGCATTGGGCAAGAACATCTCATCGAGCCAATACAATTTCGGCCAGGATGAACTCGACTACATTGCCAACCACTGGGTTCATCTGGATCACGATCAGGCGATCACGGTATCGGCCGGGGCGTCCTATGTTTATCACGACACCACCTATAGCGGCAGCGTGGTATCGGGCAGCGGCTTGCGCAGCGGGTTTGCCAATACCGATCATCTGCCTTATTACACCAGCGTCAATCTGTCGGTGGCGCATGAGTTCAGGGATTCTCCGATTGGTCATGCGACGGTGCGCCTGAGTGCCATCAACGTGCTGGATGCGGTGTATGAAATCCGCGATGGCAGCGGGATAGGTGTGGGGGCGCCACAATATGGGCAGCGGCGGGGGGTGTATCTGGCTGTAACGAAGCACTTCTGATCGCGGGCGAAGTTACTCGCGCTGCGCTGCACGCAGAAGAAGCGGAAGTCTACAAGGCTGGTAATGAACGGAAAACAAGCCGCGTGTTGCGGCTTGTTTTCTTTTGCACCGAGTGGTTGCAAAAGGTTGTAAAAGGTTGCATATGGAAATAAAATCAAACGCCGATATCAAGGAGGTTATATGGCAACCGCAATGAAGCTTTCAGATGAACTGGTCGATATGGCGAAGCCGCGAGCTCTGGCTGAACATCGCTCCGTTCCGAAACAGATTGAATACTGGGCGCGTCTGGGTAAAGCAGTTGAGGATAATCCTGATTTGCCGATTCAATTCATTAAAGACACTCTGATTGGCATTGCAGAAGCGGATGCTGGTCAACTCTCTGAATATCGCTTTGGTGCGTGATGGTGTTGAGAATTCTGGGTACGCCATCGTTCGATCGTGTTGTGAAAAAAATGCACGCGCGAGATAAAAAGGTGGTTGATCAGGCCGTCATGGATATTGCCGCCCATCCAAAGACCGGTGAAGAGAAGAAGGGGGACTTGGCTGAGATGTTCGTCTACAAGTTCAAAGTGAACAAACAGGAAACACTGCTTGCTTATCGGTTGCAGCCAAACAAGAAGAAGCCGAGGGAATTGGTTTTGCTGAGTATCGGGTCACATGGGAACTTCTACGCTGCGATGAAGCGTTGACATCCAGGGAAAGACGCCTGGTGCCAGTGGTCGGGCGCACTGCGGAGCTACCTGTCAGGGGGGGCGGTTCCGGCAAGATTCCGGCAAAGGCCGGTTTTTGAAGGAGCAGCCCATAACAATGGACGAAAAAAAAGCACTCCGATTTCTCGTAAGTGCTTTCTTTTCTACTGCAAATTCCTGGTAGGCCGTGCGGGACTCGAACCTGCGACCAACGGATTAAAAGTCCGCTGCTCTACCAACTGAGCTAACGACCCGAAAGACCGCTATTATAGGCAAATGCTATCGTCGGTGTCAACACTTTGGCGTCACAAACGACCATCGGTCGCATGTCACGCCAGAACAGACAGCCGAATGCCTTACTTGAGCGAGGCCATCCTGTCCTTGCCGGTCTGCGCGGCAGGGGTGTTCGGATACTTGGCGATCAACTGTTCCAGGGTCTTCTTGGCCGCTGCCTTGTCCTTCAGTTCGGCTTGCGAACTGGCGATGTTGAGCAGGGCGTCAGCAGCCTTGGGGTTGTCCGGATAATTCTTCACCACCACCTGCTGCGCAGCAATGGCTCCCTTGTAGTCGCGCTGGGCGTACAAGGCATTGCCTTGCCAGTATTGCGCCGAGGCGGCATAGGCCGATTGCGGATAGCGTTTGAGGAAGTCGGCAAAGGCATTGGCCGCCCCCTTGTAATCGCCACCCTTGAACTGCGACAGGGCCGCATCATAGGCCTGCTGTTCGGACACGCCCACAGCGACCGTCTGGCCATCCACCTGCACCTGTTGCGGCTCCAGCTTGCGCAGGCGGGCATCCAGGTCGACGTAGAAATCCTTCTGGCGTTGCTGGGCGTTGGTGATCTCGTTGGTCAGCACCTCGATCTGGCCACGCAGCGCCGCAATCTGGGATTGCAGATTGTCATTGCGATCAGAAAGGGTCAGGACACTGTTCTTGTCAGCCTTGTTGGCGACGTCACGCTGCAGGGCCTCGATCTTGGAACGCATGTCCAGGATGGCCTTGCGCGCCTCGTCATCATCAAACAGGCCGGCACGGGCGGTAAGCGGTAGGAAAGCCGTGGCGGCCAGCATGGCCGCCACGGTTACCGATTTCAGTTTGAAAGCGGTATACATGACGATTATTGGTAAGCGATGTCAGCGCGACGGTTCTCGGCGTAGGACGCTTCATCCTGGCCCAGTGCCTTGGGCTTTTCCTTGCCGAAGGAAACCGCTTCCACCTGGGCATCCGACACGCCCAGCAGGACCAGTGCCTTGCGGACGGCTTCAGCACGCTTCTGACCCAGGGCCAGGTTGTATTCGGCGCCGCCGCGATCATCGGTGTTGCCCTGGATGATCACCTTGCGGTCCTTGTGGGCCACCAGGTACTTGGCGTGGTTTTCGATGACGGTACGATATTCCGGCTTGACGGTGTAGCTGTCATAGTCGAAGTACACGCTACGCTTGGCCAGCACGCCTTGCGGGTCGTTCAGCGGATCGACGGAACCAGCGTTGACAGTGCCCACGGCGCGGGTGTCAGCGCCGTTGCTGGCGCCGTTCTGCACGGGAGCGTTGGCCTTGTCGTCCAGCTTGGTCGACGAGCAGGCGGCCAGCAGAACAGCGCTGGAGACGATGAGGGCGAAGGTACTGATAGTGCGCATTTTGGATTTCTCCTTGTCGTGATGAAAGTGATATTGGATTTCTTTATTTCATGAACGGACCCCAGGTCGGTTCCCTGATATCACCGGCCTGCGTCGTCAGACGCTGTTTGACTCGGCCATCAACAGAGACGACGGCCAGGGATCCGCGACGACCAGATTCCGTCGCGTACATGATGTATTTGCCATTGGGCGCAAAGCTGGGCGACTGGTCGCGGCCACCGTCGGAGAGGCGAATCTCCTGGCCATTGGTCAGATCCAGCGCATACAGCTGGAACAGACCGTCGCGACGCGAGATGAAGGCCAGCGTCTTGCCGTCAGGCGAAATGCGCGGGCTGATGTTGTAGCTGCCATTGAAGGTGACGCGCTGGGGCGTACCACCATCCAGGCCCACCTTGTAGATTTGCGGGCCGCCGCTGCGGTCGCTGGTGAAATAGATGCTGCCGCCATCGGGCGAGAACTGCGGCTCGGTATCGATGCCGGAACTGTTGGTCAGGCGACGCAGGCCCGAACCGTCGGCATTGATGAGGTAGACCTGGGTCAGACCATCGCGGGTCAGGGCTACGGCCAGGCGCGAGCCGTCCGGCGACCAGGCCGGGGCCGAGTTGCTGCCCTTGAAGTTGGCAACGATGGAGCGCTGGCGGGTGACCAGGTTCTGGATGTAGACCACCGGCTTCTTCATCTCGAAGGAAACATAGGCGACCTTGGTGCCGTCCGGCGACCAGGCCGGCGAGATGATGGGCTCGTTGGAGCGCAGTGCCACTTGCGTACCTTCACCATCGGCATCGGCGACTTCCAGGCGGTATTCGTTGCCCGACTTGGTCACGTAGGAGATGCGGGTGGAGAAGATGCCGGGAATGCCGGTCAGTTTCTGGTAGATGTCGTCGGCGATCTTGTGTGCGGTCAGGCGCAGCAGTTGCGGCTGGGCACCGATGGACAGGGCCGAGAGCTGGGTCGACTGTACCGTATCGAAGAGACGATAACGCACGTCGAAGCGGCCATCGGCCAGGCGCGTGACGCTGCCCACGGCCAGCGCATTGGCGCCGCGCTTTTGCCAGTCGGCATAGTTGATGGCCGAGGAGTCCGAGAGCGCATCACTGTTGTCGATCAGCTTGAAGATGCCGCTCCTGGCCAGGTCGGCCTTGACCACCGAGGTGATCTGTTGCGGGGCCGACTCCTCGCCGGGGAAGGCGGCAATGGCCACCGGAATCTGCGAGGCACCCACGCCGGTGATCTCGAAGCGGATCTGCGCCTGCGAGGCCGGGGCGAAGGACAGGCCGGCCACGGCCACGGTGGCGGCGGCGATGCGGGTCAGGCTCAGGGTCAGGTAACGGGCTTTAATCATCGGTTACTGATCTTTCGGATAATGGGTGAATGTGAAGCTGGACGGTACCTTGCCATCCGTGTCGGCCGGGAAGGGCTGTGACTTCATGACGGCAGTGCGCACGGCATCGTCGAAGCCCGGGACACCTGAAGGCTTGTTCACACGTACGCTGCGCACCGTCCCGTCCGGGAACAATTCGACAGTGTACTCCCCGGCAGGGTTTCCACTGACGCCGCTATTGTCGAAGACCGTGTTGCTCTTGATGACCGCGCGCAACTTGTTGGCGTAGTTGGGGCTGCCCTTCGGACCTTGCGACTTCGCAGCCGTGCCGTTGCCGCCGGTGGCGCTGGTGGCCTGGCCCATCATGCGTTTCAAGTCTTCCTGGCGACGCTGCTCGGCCGCCTTGGCGTCGGCTGCGGCTTGCTGCTTCTTCTTCTCGGCAGCCTGCTTCTCGGCGTCGGCCTTCTTCTTGGCTTCTTCTTCCTTCTGCTTCTCTTCCTTCAGCTTTTTCTGCTTGTCGGCTTCCAGTTTTTCCTTCTTCTCGCGATCAGCCTTGTCCTTTTCGGCCTGTTCCTTCTTCTCGCGGTCGGCCTTTTCCTTCTCGGCCTTGAGCTTGTCGGCCTTTTCCTGTTCCAGGCGCTGCTGCTTTTCCTGCTCTTCCTTGCGCTTTTTTTCCTTCTCCTTCTGCAAGGCGATATCGGGTTTCTCGACCTTGGGTTCGTCGATCACCTTGGGCGCAACGGGCTTGGGTTCAGGTTGCGGCTGCGGCTGGGGTTGCGGCGGCTCGACCACGACGGGCTGCGGCTCCGGTTGCGGCGGCGTGGGCAGCGGTGCGGCTTCCTTGTATTGCGGATCCCAGATCTCGGCTTCCACCGTCAGCGGCGTTTCGCTCTGCCAGCGGATGCCGATCCAGAAGAACAGGAACAAGGCCACGTGCATCACCAGCGCCAGCGTGATGGCGCGCCAGCGGCCGGGCGGCTTGGGGATGGTGTAGTGTGCGTTATCGCTCATATCACTCGGCTGTGCGCTTACTTGGTGGCCAGGCCGACCCGCGCGATTCCTTGTTTCTTGGCTTCCGAGATGACCTGCACCACATCGTCGTACTTGATGTCCTTGTCGGCCGAGATCATCACGGCCAGGTCCGGATTGTCTTCATGCAGCTTGCGCAGGCGCTCGGCCAGGTCGGTCTTGCCGGTCACGGTCTCGGCCTTCTTGCCACCGCTCTTGGGGCCATTGATGCGGATGCTGGCCTGGGCGTTGGGTTTCAAGGCAATCTCGATGTAATCCGAGGGCGGCTGCGTGGACTTGCCTGCCGTGGGCAGGTTGATCACGCTGGGATTCGTAATGGGGGTGGCCACCATGAAGATGATGAGCAGCACCAGCATCACGTCGATGTAGGGCACGACGTTGATCTCGGACTTGAACTTGCGGGGACGCCCCCCGCGCATCGATGAGCCAGCCATTAGCGTGCCTGACGTTGCAAGATGTTGGAGAACTCTTCGATGAAGCTCTCGAAGCGGATCGCCAGACGGTCGATATCGTGCGAATAGCGGTTGTAGGCCACCACCGCCGGAATCGCCGCGAACAGGCCGATGGCGGTGGCGATCAGGGCTTCGGCAATGCCGGGGGCCACGGCGGCCAGGGTGGCCTGCTGCACGTTGGCCAGGCCACGGAAGGCGTTCATGATGCCCCAGACGGTACCGAACAGGCCCACGTACGGGGAGACCGAGCCGACCGAGGCCAGGAAGGCCAGGTGCGATTCCAGCGCATCCATCTCGCGCTGGTAGGCCGCACGCATGGCACGGCGGGCACCGTCGAGCAGCAGGCCGGGATCGACCGCACCACCACGCGCTGCCACCGACGCCTTGGCCTTGGTGAATTCACCCATGCCGGCCTGGAAGATGCGCTCCAGCGCACCACCGGCGCCACCGGCCTTGCGGCGGTTGGACAGGGCATCCTGGTACAGCGCCGAAAGGTTGCCGCCAGACCAGAAGACGCGCTCGAATTCCTCGGTCTGCACACGGGCCGAGCGGATGGTGAACATCTTGCGGAAGATGTAGGTCCAGCTGGTGACCGAAGCCGACAGCAGCAGCAACATCACCAGTTGCACCAGGACGGACGCGTTTGCGATCAGTGAAATGAAGGACAGGTCTTGTGTGACATTCATGGGAAAGTGTGGCGGCTTGGAGGCGGCGTTTGAAAGGAAAGTCGAGAGTTAAAAATCTTTTGTTTTGTTTGGTTCAGTTGGCGTGCCAGCAATACGAAACAAAAGACGGCAAATACGGACAGAAGTTTTCCCTGAGGCAGATCGTCCCAGCCGGTGAGAACATGCTGCGAGCAGGCATGGATCCCTGAGCCATAAAGGCGCGGATGAGCTTTTCCGTTGACATCATGTGCTCTTCTTGATGCAAGTCAGCACTTCGTCAGGAATTGGGCGTGGACGGAAAGTGGTCTGGTCCACGCAGGCGACGGTGATGCTGCCACGCGCCAGCAACTCGGGCTGACCGTCCCCCGACGGCAGGCGCCAGGCTTCCTGCACGAACTGCATGGAAGCATTTCGACATTTTTCGACCACCACGGTCAGGCGGAGTTCATCGTCCAGACGGGCGGGCGAGAGATAGTCGACGCTGGTATTCCTGACCACGAAGAGGGCGCCGGTGGTCTCGGCCAGGTGTTGCTGCTGGAAGCCCAAGGAGCGCAGCCATTCCGTGCGGGCGCGCTCGAAGAACTTCAGGTAGTTGGCGTAGAAGACCACGCCTCCGGTGTCGGTGTCTTCGTAATAGACCCGGATGTTCCAGTGGAATGGACTACTGGCGGCACTCATATGCTTCTTGTTATTGGAAAGTCTGCTGTGGCAGCGGCAAAAGAATCAGGGAAATCAAGCAATCAAGGTATTGCCGGTAGGCAAGCGGACAGGGTGCATACCGACCGCTGCCCCGGGAACGGGTGAAAATGGCGTTCCTGCGGCGCCTGGGCGCCTTCGGCAAAAACGCCATTTTACTCCACATCCCTTATTGTTTGCGCTTGATGTTGAAGGGGCTGAAGCCCTGGCAGGTCGGCATCAGTTCCATGTAATTGATGTTCACATGGGCGGGCATGGTAGCGACCCAGAAGGCCGCTTCGGCGATATCTTCAGCCGTCAGCGGGGTGGTTCCTTCATAGACCTTGGCCGCCGCGCCATCATCGCCCTTGAAGCGCACGTTGGAGAACTCGGTGCCACCGCACAGGCCGGGGGCCAGGTTGGTGGCGCGTACGCCGGTACCCACCAGGTCGGCGCGCAGGTTCAGGGTGAACTGGTCGACGAAGGCCTTGGTGGCGCCGTAGACGTTGCCGCCCGGATACGGATAGGCCCCCGCCACCGAGCCCAGGTTGATGATGGTGCCGCTGCCGCGCTTGACCATCTCCGGCAGCAGGGCGTGGGTGATGGTGACCAAGCCCTTGACGTTGGTGTCGATCATGGTTTCCCAGTCCGACAGCGCCACTTCGTGGGCCGGGCCCAGGCCCAGCGCCAGGCCGGCGTTGTTGATCAGCACGTCGACCTGCTTCCAGTCACCCGACAGGCTGTCCAGGCCGGCGTTGATCGAGTCCTTGCTGGTCACGTCCAGCACCAGCGGCAGCACCCTGTCCGCCCCCAGTTCCTTGACCAGCTCATCCAGGCGCTCCTTGCGGCGACCGGCGGCAATCACCTTGTGGCCGTTGCCGGCAAATTTGCGCGCCATGGCGGCGCCGAAGCCTGCGGTTGCTCCTGTAATCAACACGACCATCTCTTGATTCTCCTGTTGTGTGGCGGTGGTACCGGTGCCGGGTCGGGAAACGGGATAAAGCTTCACACCGACAGTCCGGAGGTAAAAACGAACGAAGCGAAATTGTAGCCCAAAGCCGCTTTTTACGAGGATGGGCTCGCTTTTTCCAATGGTTCTCTCGCTTTTTCTTTCATATCGGCCTTGGAGCGGGGGGCTGTTGCGCGGCCACCATGGTTCTTGCCCAAATCGCCCCGTTTCACTACAATGCGCTCACCATTTCGTCTCACGTGACTGGCGAAACGCCGTGTAAAAGCGGCCAAGATGGGGATCCATCGGGAAGCGTGAGATTTCAACAGCCGTGCGCCTGGGCAGCCGAATGGACAGTACGACTGAGGCTGCCCGCAATCCCACTCTTTTTTTCAGGCCCTCATTCGATTTCGGAAGTCGAGCACCCGGCATGTCCGCATGCTGCCGGTGACGCGATCTTCGGCCGCAGCTCATCAATTTGGAGAAACACCATGTTTGACAAGAACCAGACTCTCGCGAAAGTCGATCCCGACCTGTGGTCTGCCATCCAGAAGGAAAACACCCGTCAGCAGGATCACATCGAGCTGATCGCCTCGGAAAATTACACCTCGCCGGCGGTGATGGAAGCGCAAGGTTCGCAGCTGACCAACAAGTACGCCGAAGGTTATCCGGGCAAGCGCTACTACGGTGGCTGTGAATTCGTGGACGTGGCCGAGCAACTGGCCATCGACCGCCTGAAGGCCCTGTTCGGCGCCGAAGCCGCCAACGTGCAACCGAACTCCGGTTCCCAAGCCAACCAGGGCGTGTTCTTCGCCATGTTGAAGCCGGGCGACACCATCATGGGCATGTCGCTGGCAGAAGGCGGCCACCTGACCCACGGCATGGCACTGAACATGTCGGGCAAGTGGTTCAACGTGGTCTCCTACGGCCTGAACGAAAAGGAAGAAATCGACTACGACGCCATGGAACGCCTGGCCCGTGAGAAGAAGCCCAAGCTGATCATCGCTGGCGCCTCGGCTTACTCGCTGCGCATCGATTTCGAGCGCTTCGCCAAGATCGCCAAGGAAGTCGGTGCCTACTTCATGGTGGACATGGCCCACTACGCCGGCCTGATCGCAGCAGGCGTGTACCCGAACCCGGTGCCCTTCGCCGACTTCGTCACCTCGACCACCCACAAGTCCCTGCGCGGCCCGCGCGGTGGCGTGATCCTGATGAAGGCCGAGCACGAGAAGGCCATCAACTCGGCCATCTTCCCCGGTATCCAGGGCGGCCCGCTGATGCACGTCATCGCTGCCAAGGCCGTGGCCTTCAAGGAAGCCGCTTCGCCCGAATTCAAGGCGTACCAGCAGCAAGTGGTGAAGAACGCCGACGTGCTGGCCAAGACCCTGATCAAGCGCGGCCTGCGCATCGTCTCCGGCGGCACCGAGTCGCACGTGATGCTGGTGGACCTGCGCCCGAAGGGCCTGACCGGCAAGGAAGCCGAAGCCATCCTGGGTTCGGCCCACATGACCTGCAACAAGAACGGCATCCCCAACGACCCGGAAAAGCCATTCGTGACCTCGGGCATCCGCCTGGGCAGCCCGGCCATGACCACCCGTGGTTTCAAGGAAGCCGAAGCCGAGAAGGTCGGCAACCTCATCGCCGACGTGCTGGACAACCCGCACGATGCCGCTACCATTGAGCGCGTCAAGGCCGAAGTGAAGAAGCTGACCGAAGCCTTCCCGGTCTACGGCTGATTGGTGTTGGCAGGGCCGGCCCGTTGCGGGCCGGCATGAAGTTTCCTGCCAATCTCTGAAAAGTTGAAAAGTTGAAAAGTTGGTCCTGACGGCGCCCGTTCCTGCGGGCGCCGTCGCTTATCTGCACTACCATACGATGGTCCTGGCGGCACGGCGATGCCACACTGCGGGGTTCGCCCTGACCGCGCAGCACCGAAGTCCCGAGGGGCAGCCCTCATTGTCCAGCTTATCCAGCTCAATCACATCACAGCCACCATGAAGTGCCCATTTTGCAATCACGAAGACACCCCGGTGCTGGATACGCGCCTGTCCGAGGACGGCCATTCGATCCGCCGCCGCCGCCGCTGCGGCAATTGCGACAAGCGCTTCACCACCTATGAGCGCATCGAGCTGACCATGCCGGTGATCGTCAAGAAGAACGGCAGCCGCACGGAATTCGATCCGGCCAAGCTGCGTGGCAGTCTCATGCTGGCGCTGCGCAAGCGCCCGGTGTCGGCCGAGGCGGTCGACATGGCCATCCAGAGCATCCAGGACAAGCTGCTGCAAAGCGGCGAGCGTGAAGTGGTGTCGGGGCAGGTGGGGGAACTGGTGATGCGCGAACTGAAGCGCCTGGACAAGATTGCCTACATCCGCTTTGCCTCGGTCTACAAGAGTTTCGAGGACGTGACCGAATTCCAGGATGCCATCGATGAAGTAGGGATGGAGCGCAAGGCCGCGAAGAAGCGCGAGAGCTGACCCGAGCGGAAAGGGCATAAAAAAACGGCTGCAGATGCAGCCGTTTTTCTTGAATCAAGTCCCGCCTGTGCCGCTGTGCCGGCATCCTGAACCTGACGGTTCAAGTTGGCTGCAGTAGTTCAATTTCGGGTTCATCGGACTAGCGACGCTCACGCCCATCGAACAATCCCACAGCCTATGCTCGTAAATGGTTCAAGGAATATATGGCAATCGCGAACACGGCAGGAGTACGAAGTCTAACCGATTCATGTTCGTCCTCCAAGAGCTCTGTCGAAAATAAGTCGACGATTTTGTAACCGGATTTTGGGCAGGTGTTGCGGCGGCGGCAATAAAGCGAAATGGCTGCCCGGGGCAGCCATTTTCTTGACGCGGACGTAAAAGATTTCCGCTGCGAGGTGTCACCGCGCCGTTACGCTCAGAACAGTTTTTCCTGCGGCGCCAGCGCCTGGTCCACCACCTCGGTGAGGGCAGTGATCTGTTGCTGCCACTGGGCAATGGTCAGACCGGCAAAGGGACCTTCGGCGCGCTGCATGCTCAGCAACTCGGCGGCGATGCCCAGCCCGGCCATCACGGCGATGCGGTCGGTACCCTTGATGCGGCCGGCGTCGCGGATGGCGCGCATCCTCTGGTCGAGGTAGGCCACGGCATGATGCAGCGCGGCCTGTTCGCCTTCCTGGCAGGCCAGGGTGTAGGACTGGCCCATGATGGTGGCGTTGATCTGGATGGTGCTCATGCGGCCTCCTCATCGGCCGCAGCCGCTTCTTCCACTTCGGCCACCGGCAGTTGTGCCAGAACGGCGGCCACGCGCTCGTAAGCGTGGTCCACGCGCGAGGCGAGGGTGGTGTTGTCTTCGGAGAGCAGTTTGACTTTCCGGCGCAGCTCGGCATTTTCTTCGCGCAGGCCTTGTGCCAGCTTGGCGAGCTGAGTGACTTTTTCAGCCAGTTGCAGGAATTCGGAACTCATGTGTTGATTTGTTCGCAGAGATGGGATGACGCCGGACGCCGCCAGCGCAGGTCAGAGATGTTCAGGATCACGACGCTTCAATCGCACAATTATAAGCGCATTGCCACGCCACCTGAACAAGAACGGCCGCACACGGCGGCCGGATGGGTTGGTCAGCGCCAGCGGGGTTTGGTTCCCGGCGTCGCCCCGCCCCGCTATTCCTTGCGCCGCGTGGCCTGGCCGTGCATGCGCATGTAGCCCTGCTGCAGCACGAAGTTGTCGAAGGCCGTCAGCAGCGGGTGATATTTCTCGCTGTTGCGTTCCAGCTGCATGAGCGCATAGCCGGTCGCTTCCAGGGTGGCCAGTTGCTCGGGCTTGTGGGACTTGCGGATGGTGTAGCGCGAGGTTGGCGTATCGATCAGCATCATGCGCGGCAGGGCCTGCAGCATGGGGTTTTCGAAGAGCATCTTGCGGCTCTTGCGCCAGGTGCCGTCGAGAATCACCAGGCGGATGCGCTTGAGCGTCTGCTTCTTGTCCACCATCATGGTGCGCGCATCGAAATAGCGGGTCTCGGGTGTGCAGACGTCGTCCGTGTAGAGCAGCACCGGATGCACGGTCTCGCCGGCCGGGACATTGCGCAGGCGGGACGGCGCATGCAGCATCGCTTCCAGTTCCTCCGGATCGAACACCGAGCCGACCACCAGCTTGCTGTAGGGCAGGCTCAGGTGCAGCAGCCTGACGCTGTTCTTGGCGTTGCTCACTTCAAGCGGGTGCTGCAGGATCAGCACATCGACGGCGTGATCAATGGGGGAGGTCCAGTGGCAGATACATGCCGTCAGCGCGCGTTGGCAGATGGGGCAGAGCAGTCTGCGGGCCAATTGTTGATCGTGGTTGGAAACCAAAATGTTCAGCCTTCTGTAGTTTAGCGATGGTCACCGTGCAGGGCGGCAGGGGTGCGCGTAGCTTTCTGCGCAGTCCGCTGCCGTTTGATGAACCCGTTCATCGTGGGCCGTAGATTGGACTTTGTACTGCCATACGTCAATCGACATAAAGCGAAGAAATTCTCGATTTTTGGGGAAAAGTGGTTGGCATTTTGCTGATTTCGGTTTGCAGCCCTTGCGCTCACCCGTCGCGTGGGAGATTCTGGAAAGCTTTGCTGCTCGCCGCTACCAGCATGGGCCGGCAAGCCGTGGAGGCTGCCCCGCGGGTGTCACACCTTCAGGAAATCTTCACGTCCGCCGAGCCAGCGGGCCAGATGGCGGTCGACGATGTCCGGTGCATGTTGCAACAAGGCCTGGGCGGTATCGCGGGCTTTTTCGACCAGCCATTGATCGGTTGCCAGATCGGCAAAACGCAACATGGCTTCACCCGACTGCCTTGCCCCGAGGAATTCTCCCGGGCCGCGAATATCCAGATCGCGCCGGGCGATCTCGAAACCGTCGGTGGTTTCGCGCATGGTGGCCAGGCGCTGCTTGGCGGTACCACCCAGCGGGCCCTGATAGAGCAGCAGGCAGACGCTGGCCGCCGACCCCCGTCCCACCCGTCCGCGCAACTGGTGCAGTTGCGACAGGCCGAAGCGCTCGGCATGCTCGATCACCATCAGCGAGGCGTTGGGGACATCCACCCCCACTTCGATGACGGTGGTGGCCACCAGCAGGTGAATGGCGCCACGGCTGAAGCCTTCCATCACGATCTGTTTTTCCACCGGTTTCATGCGCCCGTGCACCAGCCCGATCTGCAGGTCCGGCAGGGCCGCCGAGAGGGCGGCATGGGTGTCGGTCGCGGTCTGCAATTGCAAAGCCTCGGATTCCTCGATGAGCGGGCAGACCCAATAAATCTGCTTGCCTTCCAGTGCTGCCGCATGCACCCGCTCGATGACTTCATCGCGGCGGTTCTGGTCGATCACGCGGGTGACGATGGGGGAGCGCCCTGGCGGCAGTTCATCGATTACCGAGACTTCCAGATCGGCGTAATAGGTCATCGCCAGCGTACGCGGAATGGGAGTGGCCGACATCATCAGCTGGTGCGGCACGGCAGCCGCCTCGCGATCGGCCGGATTGAAGCTCTTGTTGCGCAAGGCCAGGCGCTGGCCCACGCCGAAGCGATGTTGCTCGTCCACGATCACCAGGCCCAGGTTCTCGAATTGCACCGTGTCCTGGATCAGCGCATGCGTGCCGATGACCAGCCGTGCCGCGCCGGATTCGATGTGGGCCAGTGCCTCGGTCTTTTCCTTTTTCTTCTGGCTGCCCGAGAGCCAGGCTACGCCCACGTTGAGCGGCTCCATCCAGGCCGCGATCTTGCGGAAATGCTGTTCGGCCAGGATTTCGGTCGGTGCCATCAGCACCGCCTGGCAGCCGCTGTCGATGGCCTGGGCGGCCGCCAGCGCGGCCACCACCGTCTTGCCGCTGCCGACATCGCCCTGCAGCAGGCGCTGCATGGGGAAGGACTGGCGCAGGTCAGCGCGGATTTCTTCGAGTACGCGCTGCTGGGCAGCGGTCAGCTGGAAGGGCAGGACCTTGGTCAGTTCCTCGGTGACGCGTCCCGTCACGGGCAAAGCGCGCGAGGTCTTGGCCCGGCGCGCGGCCTGGGCGCGCTTGAGCGAGAGCTGCTGGGCCAGCAATTCATCGAACTTCATGCGGATCCAGGCAGGGTGTGAACGTTCGATCAGGGCATGCTCATCCACGTCCGGCGGCGGATTGTGCAGCAGCCGCACCGACGGTTCGAAGCCGGCCAGGTTCAGGGTCTCCAGCATGGACGGGGGCAGCGTATCGCTCCAGTCCAGCCGGCTCATGGCGTTGGCGATGGCCTTGCGCAGATAGGCCTGCGAGAGGCCTTCGCCAGCCGGGTAGACAGGCGTGAGGACATCGGGCAGCGGTGCCCCTTGGTTGACCACCTTGTAAGACGGATGGACCATCTCGGCGCCGAAGAAACCATGCCGCAATTCCCCGCGCACCCGCACCCGGGTGCCTTCGGCCAGCTGCTTGGTCTGGCTGCCGTAGAAGTTGATGAAGCGCATGGTCAACTGCCCGCTGTCGTCCCCCACCGTCACGATCAATTGCCGGCGCGGGCGGAACTGTACGTCGCAGGCGGTGACCACGCCTTCTACCTGCACCGTCTGCAGGCCCCGCAGGGAGGCCTCGGCGATGCTCATGAGGGTGGTTTCGTCCTCATAGCGCAGCGGCAGGTGTAGCACCAGGTCCATGTCATTGTGCAGGCCCAGCTTGGCCAGCTTGTTTTCAGGCTTGGCGGCGGCCTTGGAAGCGGGAGCGGCTTTTTTCTTCGAGGCCGGCGGGCTGTTTTTCTTCGCGGTAGCGGGCATGCGGTCGGCGTTGGTTGGACGGAGGGCCATAATGGTTAGCCGCACGCGCATATGGGAAAAACGCGCAGACAGCGTAAAATAGCGGGTTACGCTATTTTACTGTGAATATTTACAGTATCAATCCCGCCGGCAACAGTTCTTGCCCGGGAACGCCCGGCGCCAGCCCCTCTGCCGCCGCCGCGCGCATCGCCTCCATCATTATTTTGCAAGCTTGTACTCGCGCATGTACTCATTATCCGACTTCGATTTCGAGCTCCCCCCCGAGCTCATCGCCCAGACCCCGCTGGCCGAGCGCAGCGCCTCGCGCCTGCTGCAGGTGCAGGGGGCGCAACTGACCGACCGCCGCTTCTCCGACATTGTCGACCTGCTGCAAGCCGGCGACCTGCTGGTCTTCAACGATACCCGCGTCATCAAGGCGCGCCTGTTCGGTGTGAAGGAAACCGGCGGCAAGATCGAGGCGCTGGTCGAGCGCATCCTCGATGCGCGCACCGTCCACGCCCAGGTACGGGCTTCCAAGTCGCCGCCACCGGGTACCCGGATCCGCCTTGCCGATGCCTTCGATGTGACCGTAGGTGAACGTTTCGGCGAATTCTTTACCCTGCATTTCCCGGCCGATGCCTTTGAGTTGCTGGAGCAATACGGCAGCCTGCCGCTGCCGCCCTACATCGACCACGAGGCCGATGCCTATGACGAGACGCGCTACCAGACCGTCTACGCCAAGCAACCCGGCGCCGTGGCCGCACCGACTGCCGGCCTGCACTTCGATGAAGCCCTGCTGCAGCAATTGACCGCACGCGGCGTCAAGCAGGCCTTCGTAACCCTGCACGTGGGTGCCGGCACCTTCCAGCCGGTGCGGGTGGAGGACCTGTCGCAGCACAAGATGCACAGCGAGTGGTACACCATCTCGCCCGAGACAGTGGAGGCCGTGCGTGCCACCAGGGCGGCAGGGCGCCGTGTCATTGCAGTCGGCACTACCAGCATGCGCGCCCTGGAATCCGGTTCGCAGAGCGGTGAGCTCAAGGCCGGCAGCGATGACACCCAGCTCTTCATCACGCCCGGCTACACCTTCAAGACCGTGGACCAGCTGGTGACCAACTTCCACCTGCCCAAGTCGACCCTGCTGATGCTGGTGTCAGCCTTCGCCGGCTATGAACACATCCGCGCGGCCTATGCGCACGCCATTGCACAGAAATACCGTTTCTTCAGCTATGGCGATGCCATGCTGCTGACCCGTACCTGAGAAACCCGGAAAGAAAACAGAGAGCACCATGCTGGAATTCACCCTGCTGAAAACCGACGGAAAGGCCCGCCGCGGCCGCGTCAAACTAAACCACGGCACCGTCGAGACCCCCATCTTCATGCCAGTGGGCACCTATGGTTCGGTCAAGGCCATGTCGCCCTTGGAACTGAAGGAAATCAACGCCCAGATCATCCTCGGCAATACCTTTCACCTGTGGTTGCGCCCGGGGCTGGAAGTGGTCAGCAAGTTCGGCGGCCTGCACAAGTTCATCGGCTGGGACAAGCCCATCCTGACCGACTCCGGCGGCTTCCAGGTGTTTTCCTTGGGCGAGATGCGCAAGATCACGGAAGAGGGTGTGCATTTTGCTTCACCCATCAACGGTGACCGCCTGTTCCTTTCGCCAGAGATATCCATGCAGATCCAGCGCGTGCTCAATTCCGACATCGTCATGCAGTTCGACGAATGCACGCCCTACGAGATCGATGGCCGTCCCGCCACCCGTGAAGAAGCCGGCAAGTCCATGCGCATGTCGCTGCGCTGGGCCAAGCGTTCCAAGGATGAATTCGACCGCGGCGAGAACCCGAACGCACTCTTCGGCATTGTCCAGGGCGGCATGTTCGAAGGCCTGCGCGATGAATCGCTGGCCGGCCTGGAAGAACTGGGTTTCGATGGTTTCGCCATTGGCGGTCTGTCGGTGGGCGAGCCCAAGGAAGACATGATGCGCGTGCTGGAACACGTCGGCCCGCGCCTGCCGGCCGACAAGCCGCATTACCTGATGGGCGTGGGCACGCCGGAAGACCTGGTGGAAGGCGTCTCCAACGGCGTGGACATGTTCGATTGCGTCATGCCGACCCGCAATGCCCGCAATGGCTGGATCTTCACGCGCTACGGCGACGTCAAGATCAAGAACGCCAAGTACAAGAACGACGACCGTCCCTTCGACGAGAGCTGTGACTGCTACGCCTGCAAGAACTTCTCGCGCGCCTACCTGCACCACCTGCATCGCGCCGGTGAAATCCTGGGCGCGCGCATGAATACCGTGCACAACCTGCACTACTACCTGCAACTGATGCAGGAAATGCGCGACGCCATCGACGCCGGCACCTTCCAGGAATTCGTCAGCAAGTTCAAGGAAGATCGGGCGCGCGGCGTCGACTGACGGGCACATCCGCGCTCGCGCGCATCCGGTGCATCAGGCGCATCAGGCGGCCTCCTCCAGACAGAGCGTGAAGCGACTACCGGTACCGACCTGGCTTTGCACGGTGATCGCGCCGCCCATCAGGTTGGCCAGCTTCTGGCTCAGGTACAGACCCTGGCCCATGCCCTCATGCCTGCGCGAGGCCGTGGCATCGAGCTGGGTGAAGGCGCGAAAGAGTCTTTGCTGGTCATCTTCGCTGATGCCGCAGCCGGTATCACTGACTTCGATCCAGCTGGTCAGACCGGCCGCGTGGTGCTGCTGGCGCAACTGCACCTGCACCTGGCCGCGTTCGGTGAACTTGATGGCGTTGCCGATCAGGTTCAGCAGGATCTGCGCCAGTGCACGCCGGTTGGTGTGGATCCGGACTTCACCCGCATAGGGCGCCAGGTCCAGCTGCAAGCCTTTTTTGATCGCTGCCGGACGCAGTGTCGCCACGGCATGCTCGATCAGTTCCGAACACAGCAGGTCCTCGGGAATCAGATCGGCGTCCTCGGTTTCCAGGCGCGAGACATCCAGCAGGCCGGTGATCAGCGTGAGCAGGTGCTGGGCACTGTCGTGCACGGTCTGCAACTGTTGCTCCTGCTCGGGGGTGAGCGGCCCGCCCATGCGCGCGAGCAGGATTTCGGTGAAACCCAGGATGGCATTCAAGGGGGTGCGCAGTTCGTGCGAAGTGTTGGCCAGGAAGCGGTCGCGTGACTGCGCGGCCTCTTGCAGGGCGCGGTTCTTCTCGGCCAGGTCCCGTTCGATGCGTTTGCGGTCGCTGATGTCGCGCACGGCGATCATGAGGAAGGTCTCGCCCTCGATGACCAGCGGGCTCAGGCTCACGTCGACCGGAAATTCGCTGCCATTGCGCTTCAGGCCGCACAGCTCGGGCGTGGGATTGCTGGCCGGTCCGGCCTGGCCGCTGAGATAGTCGGCCAGGTTCTGCGCGTGCATGGCCAAAAAGCGCTGGGGGATCAGGACATCGATGGCCCGCCCGGTCAGCTCGGCTACCTCCCAGCCGAACAGCTCGCCGGCGCGACGATTGGCCAGCACCACGCGGTCCAGTGCGTTGACGACCACGATACCGTCGGGCAGCCAGTCATAGAGCCCGTGGACGCTGGCCGCAATCAGGCTGATGTCGCGCAGGACGGTGGCCTCGCTGATGTCGCGCTTGCAGGACAGGACGAACTGCGGTTCCCCGCGCTCATCGCGCAACAGCTTGTTGGAAACCGACAGGTGCAGCAGCGAACCATCCTTGCGCCGGCGGATGGACTGGCAATCGGCCCGGCCCAGCGCCACCGTATCGGCAAACACCCGCTCTTCCTCGGCGCGTCGCTCGGGCGGCACGATGAAGTCCGACAGATGCTGGCCCAGCACTTCCTGGGCGGCATAGCCGAAGATCTGCTCGGCGCAGCGGTTCCAGTAGACTACGCCGCCCTGCATATCCATCAGCACATAGGCATCCGGCGCTTCGCTGAGCAGCAGTTGTTCAAGTTGCTGCATCGCCGCCGCCGACGGATTCCTGCAGACGCAGCAGTTTGTCGTGGACCTGGCCGGGCAGACCCTGCCACAGGGTCTTGGCGCTCAGGTGCATGGTCTGGGTCCAGTCCTGCCAGTCTTCCCCCGTGGCCTGATACAGGGCCGGGAAATCATGCGGCGCCAGTTGCAGTTGCGGCAGCGCCCGCGCGATCTTGGGCAGGGCCGCCTCGGCCACCTGCGGCGTGCCGCAACCCAGTTCGGCCATGGCCGCCGAGAGGTACAGGGTCCAGATGATTTCCTGTGGGCGCGGCACCGGCCAGTCGTCCGGCAGCGCCGGTGCTTCGTAGTGCAGTACGGCATCACAGAACAGATCCGGAATCTTCCAGTCCTGCATCAGCGCCGCCGCGATATTGAGGTGGTTGAAGCCGAACAGCGACTGCTCCATCGCCAGTTGCGCCGAGGGCTCCAGCGGGCGCGTCAGCAACGAGGAGTAACCCCCAGGGTGGGCCGAAGCCAGCGTCAGCCTGCCGATGTTGGCCAACAGACCCGTGGTGAACATTTCGCCCAGCGGTGCCACGCGCGTATGACTGCTGATGGCCTGGGCGCTGCAGGCCATGGCGAAGCTGTGCGCCCAGAAGGCCGGCAACTTGAAGTTCACACACGAGGCCGGTGCCGTGGTCTCTGCCAGCGACAGCGCCAGGGCCAACTGGCGTACCGCTTGCAGACCGACCAGCAGCAGGCTGTCCATGCTGACCGAGGCGATCGGACGCACGCGCTCGGCATTGAGTACGTTGACGATGCGGATGATGCGTCCGGACAGGGCCGGATCGGCCTGCACCAGATGGATCAGTTCGTGCATGTCGGGATCATCCTGCGCGCACAGGCGCATGATGGTCAGGCGCACCCCACCGGGCGAGGGCAGGGCTTGTGCACTGCGGAGCTTCTCGAACAGGGTGGGTTCAATGAAGGTGAGCATCATTTGCCGTCCTGGTTGCGGTTGTAGATATCGACCACTTCCTCCCAGCCGGCAAAGAAGGCTTCCACGCAGCGCGGATCGAAATGGCTGCCGGCATTGTCGCGCAGATAACGCGCGGCGTCTTCCAGGCTCCAGCCTTTTTTGTAGGGGCGCGACGAGGTCAGTGCGTCGAATACGTCGGCCACCGCCACGATACGGCCATACAGCGGGATCTGGTCAGCCTTGAGTGCATTGGGATAGCCGCTGCCGTCCCATTTCTCATGATGCGTCTGGGCGATCTGCGAGGCCGTCTGCAGCAGTGCCGACGGACTGCCGCGCAGAATGTCTGCGCCGATCTGGGCGTGCAGGCGCATGACCTTCAGTTCTTCCTCGTCCAGCCGTCCAGGTTTGAGCAGGATGTGGTCGGGGATCCCCATCTTGCCGATGTCGTGCATGGGCGATGCCGCCAGCAGCAGGTCCTGTTCTTCCTTGGGCAAGCCCAGGTGGGCGGCAATGACGCGGGTGTAGTTGGACATGCGCACCAGGTGTTCGCCTGTTTCCGGATCGCGATAGCCGGCCGCGCGCGCCAGCAGATCCATGGAGTTCAGGGCCATCGTCGAGCTCTGTTGCGTCTTCTGTTGCACCTCCTCGGCCAGATGCTCGATCTGCTGGCTCATGGCCAGTTGTGACTTGCGCATGGCCAGCATGTTCTTCACGCGCGCCAGCAGCTCCACGCGGTTCACCGGCTTGGAGAGAAAATCATTGGCTGTCATCTGCAGCGCCTTGTGGCGCACCTGCAGGCCCATGTCGGCGGTGATCATGATGACCGGCGTCATCTCCTGCCCCGGCATGGCGCGAAAACGCGAAAGGAAATCCAGCCCGTCCATGCCCGGCATCATGTAGTCCAGCAGGATCAGATCGGGATCGTGGCTGCCGCACCAGTCCAGCGCTTCATACGCATCGGGACAGGTACTGATGCTGGTATCGGGCAATTGCGCCAGCATGTGCGTAAATAGCGACAGATTGGTCTTGTCGTCGTCGACGATCAGAATCTTCATATGTTCCCCCGGCCCCTGTCTTGAAGGTGTTCGCGCAAGGCTGCGAAGGCGTTTGCGCACTCCTCGGCCAGCGTGCGGACCTGCGCCAGGTCGCCCTGGCGTGCCGCCGTTTCCATCTGTCTTCCACATTGTCCCAGTGCCTGGATACCCAGATTCAGGCAGCTACCGGCCAGCCGGTGTCCCAGTGCCTGGATCTCGCCCAGGAGCGGATCGGCGGCCTGGCAATGCCGTGCCAGATCGTCCATGACCGGTGTGGTGTGTTCAATGAACATCTCCAGCATCTGGCCGGCCAGTGCGGTGTCGTCACCGAAGAGTTCCTGCAGGCGGGCTTCGTCCACCACCACTGCTGCGGCGCCGGAGCCGTCTGCCGACGCCTGCGCCGGCGGCAGGTAATGCTCCAGCATCGTCGCCAGTTGCGAGCGCAGCAAGGGCTTGGTCAGATAATCGTCCATACCCGCCTCCAGGCATTGTTCGCGGTCCCCCGCCATGGCATTGGCGGTCATCGCGACGATGGGGGTATGGGCCAGCTCACCCTGCAGGCGCCGGATGCGACGCGTGGTTTCGTAGCCATCGAGCACCGGCATCTGGCAATCCATCAGGATCAGCGCGTACTTGCGCCGTGCCAGTTTCTCCAGCGCCTCCGCACCATTGGAGGCGATATCGACCGCGTAGCCCATGGCATTGAGCTGGTACACCGCCACCTTCTGGTTCATCACGTTGTCTTCCACCAGCAGGAGTTCGTGCTGTTCCTGCTGCCCCGCCCGGGGCAGTGTCCTGCCCGGACGAACTGCCGGCGTCTGCATCGGGCCCGGTGCCTTGTCCTCCGGCAGCAGTGCCACTGTGCGCAACAGCTGTTGCTTGCGCAACGGCAACTGCAGTGCTGCCGCTGTTGATTTTCCGTCTATATTAAGGCCGTGTACGCCGTGGTCAAGCAGTACGCACGTCACTGCGGGGCGTTCGGCATGCAGGCGCGCCAGCACCGCAGCCGGCGGGATGTCCTGGATCTCGCTGCTGACGATGAGGGTGTCGATACCGCTGGCCGTGGCCGCCGGGCCGGTCAAGGCCGCCAGGGCGTCGCTGGCGCTGCTGTAGCGCACCGTTTCCAGTCCGGCGCCACGCAGATATTCGTGCAGCATGGCGGCGCTGGCGTCATGTGTTTCCAGCAGGGCCACCTGTCGCTTTTTGGCTGCATGCGGGCTGCTGGCGAAGCCGGGCGCTTGCGCCACGGGAATGCCCAGTTCGAACCAGAAGCAGGAGCCGCTTCCGGGCGTGCTCTCCACGCCTATCCTGCCGCCCATCAGTTCCACCAGGCGTTTGCAGATCGACAGGCCCAGTCCGGTGCCGCCGTATTGGCGCGTGACCGAGCTGTCGGCCTGCGAGAAGGGCGAGAAGAGCCGACGCAGGGTTTCCTCATCCATACCGATGCCGCTATCGCGCACCTCGAAACGCACCCGGCAGTGGTCCCCCGACACATGCAGCGCCTGGACCCGCAGCAGCACTTCCCCCACATGCGTGAACTTGAGCGCATTGCCCAGCAGGTTCAGCAGAATCTGGCGGATGCGCCCGGGGTCGCCCAGCAGCCGCACCGGCAGGCGCGGATCGACGTGGGCCAGCAGCCGCACGCGCTTTTCGCGCGCCTTGAAGGACAAGGCCTCGGCACTGGCTTCTACCACTTCCAGCAGATCGAATTCGACCACTGCGATATCCATCTTGCCGACATCGATCTTGGAGAAATCAAGCACGTCGTTGACGATGCCCAGCAGGGCCAGCGAGGAATCCTCGATGGCCTTGGCAAATTCCGCCTGCTGGGTATCCAGGCGCGTGGTGCGCAGCAGTCCGGCCATGCCCAGCACGGCATTCATGGGCGTGCGGATTTCATGGCTCATGGTGGAGAGGAAGGCGCCGCGCGTGAGCATGGCATGGTCAGCCGCCTCCTTGGCCAGGACCAGGTTGCGTGCGGCACGATGGTGGTCGCGCAACAGGCGCAGCAGGATCAGCGCGCGGATCAGCCACAGGGTCAGCAGACCCAGGATCAGCCAGGCCGGCAGGTCCGCCCGCCACAGTGCAGCCACCACCAGCACGGCAAAACCGGCCTCGGCCAGGCCCAGCAGCAGTCGCCCGTCGCGCGAGGTGGGGGCGCCTTGTGGCTCGCCCTGAGGGCTGACTGGCATCACGAGATTGTCTCCATGGGTCCCGACTCCGTTTCGATGGTGCCGGCGTACAAGGGGATGTTTCCCTTCCCGGCATAGATGGAATCAATTATAACGAATTGACTAATAAATCGCCGGAATTGTTTTATTTGCTCGCTGATTGTACGGTGAGTGTGGTCAAAATGTGGCACATCATTGTACTTGCCTGCTATTCAACTTTAGGGGTTCTGCCACGGCGCGTCTGCCCGGACGGTATGCTGATGAGTTTGAAAAATAATTAATATTATTATATTAATCATATAAATTAATTTTATTGATTTATTCGATTAATTTATTTAAGATGTCTACATAAGGAAGCAATGCAGTGGCCCAACCCGAAAGGAGCCGCAACATGCGTCATCCCCCCTTGATGGCACGCGCCCGCCTGGCGCGCCCCGATCTTCAGCGCTGGACCTGTGCGCTGCTGCTGCTCACGCTGGGCTGTTGGGCCTGGCCGCACCTGTACGCGGCCACCACGGCCAGGCTGTCCATCTCGGCGCTGGTGGCCACGCGCTGCAATGTGGTGGTCCATGTCGTCAACGGCGTGGGCGCCGTTTCCAATACCTGTGGCGCGGTGCCTGCGGGCAGCCCGGACGGTCGGGCGCTGCTGCTGGTGAACCAGCAGGAACGTTCGGTGGTGGTAGTGTATTGAGCCGGGTGTATCCGGATCAGACGCCTGCCAGTGCGGACAGGCTGGTCGCCAGGACAGCCAGCAGTACGACCGCCCAGGACGGCAGCCGCAAGCGCACCAGGCCGACGAATGCGACCAGCGCGATGAGCAGGTCGCGCGTACTGAAAATGGCACTGGTCCACACCGGCCGGTAGAGCGCGGCTAGCAACAATCCCACCACGGCCGCGTTGACGCCCGCCAGCACGGCCTGCATTGCGGCCTGGCGACGGACCTCATCCCAGAAGGGCAGCAATCCGGTCACCAGCAGGAAAGACGGGGCAAAGATCGCCAGCAGGCACAGCACGCCCCCGATCAGGCCACTGGGCCCGGCCGACATCACCACGCCCAGATAGGCCGCCAGCGTGAACAGCGGGCCGGGGATCGCCTGGGCCGCCCCGTAGCCGGCCAGGAAGACGTCCTTGTCTACCCAACCCGAGGGCACCAGTTCGGCCTGCAACAGCGGCAGCACCACATGACCGCCGCCGAAGACCAGCGAGCCGACGCGGTAGAAGATGTTGATCTGCTGCAGCCAGGGGGCGGGATAAAGCGCGGCCAGCAGCGGGATACCCGCCAGCAGACCGACGAACAGCAGCAGGCAGGCGCGTCCCGTGCGACGGCTGACCACCATGGGCAGTTGTTCCTGTCGTGCAATCCGGGGACCGTGCAGCAGCAGCCGTCCGGCCACGCCGGCGACCACGATCACCCCCAGCTGTACCAGACTGCCCTGCAAAGCCCAGGCCGCCAGCGCCGCCAGCGCCATGATGAGCAGGCGCAGCGGACCACGGCACAGCGTCTGCGCCATGCCCCACACCGCCTGCGCCACGATGGCCACGGCCACGATCTTCAGGCCGTGCACCACCTCTCCGGAAAGCCAGTGCGCATCCTCCAGCACCGACAGCGCCACCACCATCAGCACTAGCGCCGAGGGCAGGGTAAAGCCCAGCCAGGCCGCCAGCGCACCGCGACAGCCGCCCCGGAGCAGGCCGATGGCCAGCCCCACCTGACTGCTGGAAGGGCCCGGCAGGAACTGGCACATCGCCACCAGGTCGGCATAGCTCTGTTCGGACAGCCAGCGCCGACGTGCCACGAATTCGTGACGGAAATAACCGAGATGAGCAGCCGGTCCGCCAAAGGAGCTCAGTCCCAGTCGCAGGAAGACCAGGAAGATGGCCCACGCCGGTTGGCGCGGCGTGGCAGGCAAGGCGGGCAGACCGGTGGGATCGGGAACAGGGGAGGCGGGCATGCGGCAGTCAGCGTTCGGATGGGGTTGCGCGATGGCGCCTATATTAGGCGGCTTGGGGGCGAAATGAAGCTTTTTTCATGTGCCTTGCCATTTCTCGCGGCCTGCGGGGATTTTCCCGTCTGAGCAGGTGATAAAAAAGCCCGATTTTGCCTGGCTTCCCCTTGATCTTAGGCAATACATCCCGATTTGGCGGTTTGGTGCCTGCGCAGTGCTAGAATGCAGGGCTATTTTTCAATCAACCTTTGGAGCCTTACGTGTTTATTTCCGACGCATACGCGCAAACGGCCGCAGCAGCCCCTGGTGGCGTGATGGGCAACCTGGCCAGCTTCCTGCCGATCATCCTGATGTTCGTGGTCCTGTACTTCCTGATGATCCGCCCGCAGATGAAGCGTCAGAAAGAACAGAAAGCCATGATGGACGCACTGGGCAAGGGCGATGAAGTCGTCACCTCGGGCGGTCTCTTGGGTCGCATCACCAAGGTGGCCGATGGTTACATCACCATCGAAGTCGCCGAAGGCACTGAAGTCGTCGTGCAAAAGGGCGCCGTGACCACCCTGCTGCCCAAGGGCACCATCAAGGGCCTGTAATCCGGCCGTACCGGTTGGCCGGCCTGAACCGGCGAACCCATGGGCGCATCGCTGATGCGCCCATGTCGTTAGAACGGTGCGCGGCATCCTCCGGTTGCGCGCGCCGGTTCTGAACAGGGCGGCAGGTCCCTGCCTCCCTCTCCCGCAAGCAAGAAGCACAAGACCATGAATCGTTACTCTCTCTGGAAATACGCACTGATCGTCCTGGCCCTGCTGTTCGGCGTGATCTATACCGTCCCGAACTTCTTCGGCGAATCTCCCGCGGTGCAGATCAGCAGCGGCAAGTCGACCCTGAAGGTCGAGCCAGCCCTGGCCGGCCGCGTCGATCAGATCCTGAAACAAGGCAATCTCGGCGCAGAGAGTGTGGCGTTCGACAACAGCGGTTCGCAGCCCTCGGTGCGCGCCCGTTTCGCCAGCACCGACATTCAGTTCAAGGCCAAGGCCCTGCTGGAAAAGGAACTCAATACCGACCCCAGCGACCCGACCTACATCGTCGCCTTCAACCTGTTGCCCAATACCCCGCAATGGCTGCAGAGTCTGCATGCCTTCCCGATGTATCTGGGCCTGGACCTGCGCGGTGGCGTGCACTTCCTGATGCAGGTCGACATCAAGGCGGTCTTGAACAAGCGTCTGCAAGGCTTGCAGGCGAGCGTGCGCAGCCTGCTGCGTGACAAGAACATCCGCCACAGCGGCATCAACCGCGTAGGCGACAGCATCGAGATTTCCTTCCGCGATGCCGATACCCGTGACAAGGCCCGCGCCGCCTTGGGAGAGTTGCAGGAGATGCTGCTGACCGACGCCGGCAGCGGCGATGATCTCAAGCTCATCGCCACCCTCCGTCCGGAAGCCCTGAAGCAGACCCAGGAAGATGGCGTCAAGCAGAACATCAGCACCTTGTCCAAGCGCGTCAACGAGCTGGGCGTGGCCGAACCGCTGATCCAGCGCCAGGGCGCCGACCGCATCGTGGTCGAGCTGCCGGGCGTGCAGGACGTCTCGCGCGCCAAGGACATCATCGGCCGTACCGCCACCCTGGAAGTGCGCATGGTCGATGAAAGCGTCGTGCGCGGCACCGAGGAAACCTCGGCCATTCCGTTCGGCTCCGAACTGTTCAAGGTTGGCAAGGGCGCGCCCGTGGTGCTCAACAAGGAACCGGTGCTGACCGGCGACTACATCTCCAACGCCTCGGCCAGCTTCGATGAAAACCACCAGCCGGCGGTGAGCATTGACTTGAACGGCGACGGCGGCCGCAAGATGCGCGAAGCCACCCGTGACAAGGTGGGCAAAGCCATGGCCATCGTGCTCTTCGAAAAGGGCAAGGGCGAAGTCCTGACGGTGGCTACCATCCGCTCCGAGCTGGGTTCGCGCTTCCAGATCACCGGCATGGGTTCGCCCGAAGCCGCCAGCGACCTGGCCCTGCTGCTGCGCGCCGGTTCCCTGGCCGCACCGATGGAAATCATCGAGGAACGCACCATCGGCCCGCAACTGGGCGCCGACAACATCAAGAAGGGCTTTGATTCGGTGCTGTATGGCTTCGTGGCCATGGCCATCTTCATGGTCATCTACTACCAGTTGTTCGGTTTCTTCAGCGCCCTGGCACTGTCGGTGAACGTGC
This sequence comes from Herbaspirillum sp. C9C3, assembly GCF_013359625.1. Taxonomy (NCBI): domain Bacteria; kingdom Pseudomonadati; phylum Pseudomonadota; class Betaproteobacteria; order Burkholderiales; family Oxalobacteraceae; genus Herbaspirillum; species Herbaspirillum sp. C9C3. Next base: position 109,079 of record NZ_JABFMQ010000013.1, on the reverse strand, counting down.
TGCTGCTGGTGGCGCTGCTGTCGACCCTGCAGGTGACGCTGACCCTGCCCGGTATTGCGGCTATCGCACTGGCGCTCGGTATGGCGATCGACTCCAACGTGCTGATCAACGAGCGCATCCGTGAAGAACTGCGCGCCGGCAATTCGCCGCAGGCAGCGATTGCCGCCGGTTTTGACCGCGCCTGGGCGACCATCCTGGACTCCAACGTGACCACCCTGATCGCCGGTCTGGCGCTGCTGATCTTCGGTTCCGGCGCCATTCGCGGCTTTGCCGTGGTGCACTGCCTGGGCATCCTGACCTCGATGTTCTCGGCCGTGTTCTTCTCGCGTGGCGTGGTCAACCTCTGGTATGGCCGCAAGAAGCGTCTGTCCAGCCTGGCCATCGGCCAGATCTGGAAGCCGCAGGGCGAGGCGCTGACCACCTCCGGCAAGGCCTCGGCCAAGCGCAACGCCAAGTAAGCACGGCCACACCACGACATAGCAGCACAGCCAGATTTTGAGCCGGCCTCCCCGATGACGACGGGGCCGGCACCGAAAGGATAGTGATGGAATTTTTCCGCATCAAAAAAGACATTCCCTTCATGCGTCATGCCCTGATCTTCAATGCGATCTCGGCACTGACCTTCGTGGCCGCGGTGTTCTTCCTGTTCTCCAAGGGATTGCACTTCTCCATCGAATTCACCGGTGGCACGGTCATGGAAGTGGCCTACAACAAGCCGGCCGACCTGGAGAAGATCCGCAAGTCCATCGAAGGACTGGGTTACCGCGATACCCTGGTGCAGAGCTTCGGCACCGCCCAGGACGTGATGATCCGCCTGCCCGCACAGGCCGGCGTGAACGCCAGCCAGCAGAGCGAGAAGGTCAACGCCGCCCTGCGCGCCGATGATCCGGACGTGCGCCTGCAGCGCGTGGAATTCGTCGGTCCCCAGGTCGGTGACGAACTGGCTCACGACGGCCTGCTGGCGCTGGCCATGGTGGTGCTGGGCATCGTGATCTACCTGGCCTTCCGCTTCGAATGGAAGTTCGCGGTGGCGGCGGTGATCGCCAACCTGCACGACATCGTCATCATCCTGGGCTTCTTCGCCTTCTTCCAGTGGGAGTTCTCGCTCACCGTGCTGGCGGCGATTCTGGCCGTGCTGGGTTACTCGGTCAATGAATCGGTGGTGGTGTTCGACCGTGTGCGCGAAGCCTTCCGCGACCGTCGTTTCGGCAAGCTGTCCACGCCGGAAGTACTGAACCACGCCATCACCAGTACCATGTCGCGTACCGTCATCACCCACGGCAGTACCGAAATGATGGTGCTGGCGATGTTCTTCTTCGGTGGCCCGACGCTGCACTACTTCGCCCTGGCGCTGACCATCGGCATCCTGTTCGGCATCTATTCCTCGGTGTTCGTGGCCGCCGCCCTGGCCATGTGGCTGGGGGTGAAGCGCGAAGACCTGATCAAGCCGGTCAAGGTCAAGGACGAGAACGGCGGCGCGGTGGTCTGATTCAAGGATTGTCGTACGACGCAAAAAGGGCCGCCGCGTTGACGCTGCGGCCCTTTTTCATGAGAGGCCCTTCCGGAGTGGACAGGTCCGATAACACTGCATTGAAGTTTGAACATGAGCACATCCATCGATCTGAACGATATCGACCATGAACGCCGCTTCGGCGGCGTCGCCCGCCTGTATGGCGCCGCCGCCCTGCAACGCTTCCGCCAGGCGCGCGTCTGCGTGGTCGGGGTAGGAGGGGTGGGCTCGTGGATCGTCGAAGCGCTGGCGCGCAGCGCCATCGGCCACCTGACCCTGATCGACCTGGACAACCTGGCCGAATCCAACGTCAACCGCCAGATCCATGCCTTGACCACCACGCTGGGCCAGGCCAAGGTGACGGCGCTGCATGAACGCATCCGCCTGATCAATCCAAGCTGCGTGGTCACCGAGGTGGAGGATTTCGTCGATCCGGAGAACGTCGAGCAGATGCTGGGAGGAGGTCGTTTCGATTACGTCATTGATGCCATCGACAACGTGCCGGCCAAGGTGGCCATGATCGCCTGGTGCCGCAGCCACGGCATGCCCATGGTGACCATCGGCAGTGCGGGCGGGCAGATCGATCCGACCCGGATTGAAATCCGCGACCTCTGCCGCACCGAGCAGGAACCGCTCTTGGCCAAGGTGCGCAAGCGTTTGCGGTCACAGCATGGTTTCCCGCGCGGGACCAAGAACAAATTCCACATCGACGCAGTGTTCTCCACCGAACCGCTGCGCTTTCCGGAACTGGCCGAAGGTGAAGCCTGTGAAGTTCTTCCGGCAGCAGACATGGATGTGGGCGAGGACGCCGCCGACAGCACGCAAGCCGGCGTGACCGGTCTGAACTGCGCCGGCTTCGGCTCGGCCATGGTGGTTACGGCCACCTTCGGCCTGGTGGCCGCGGCACACGTCTTGAAGAAGCTGGCCGAACAGCCTGCCGTGCAGCCGTAGCGCGGGCAGGGCCCTAGTGCCCGCCGCCCTCATCGACCCGGTGCGCCGACACGCACAGCAAGACGCTCACGCTCACCAGCACCATGGCCGCGATCTCCAGCAGCGTCGGCCAGCGCTGTTCCCACAGGAAGCCGTAGAGCAGGGCGAACAAGGTCTCGAACAGGATCATCTGCCCGATCATGGTCAGCGGCAGCAGGCGGCTGGCCTTGTTCCAGCAGGCATTGCCGAAGAGCGAGGCGAAGATCGCCACCCCGGCCGAGACCGCCACGAAGTGCATCCACTGATCGCCCGGATGCGGCTGCAGCATCACGGTAAAGGCCGGTACGGCGATGAACAGCGACAGCAGCCCGGTGACCACGCCGATCAGCAGATTCCAATCGTGTGCAGAAACTTCATGCAGGCGTCCAAGCCAGCGGCTGTTACCCACCGCATAAGTGGTCCAGGACGCCAATGCGGCGAGGGCGCAGAAGAAGCCGATGACACTTTCCTTCATATCGCCCCCAGCCGCCCCGGCCAGCGACTGCCAGGCCACGCAGGCAATGCCTGCCAGGCCCAGGGCCAGTGAGGGGGCCAGCTTGCGCAGCGAGACGGCACCGTGACCACGGCTGCCGATGATGCTCACCGCCACCGGCAGGAAGCCGATCACCAGCGAGGTCATCGCCATGCCGCCCAGTTGCACGGCACTGGCCAGGAATACGTAATAGACCACATTGCCCAAGAGGCTCAGCCACACCAGCGCGCGCCATTCGGCACGGCCCAGATGGGGTAGCAGTTTTCTGATGCGCGGGGCGATCAGCAGGGCGGCGAACAGGCCGTAGGCGAGATAGCGCCCGGCGGTCAGTTGCCAGGGAGAGAAGGCGCGGGTCAGTTCAGGTGCCAGGAAGACCAGGCCCCAGGCGGCGCCGGCCAGCGCGCCATAGAAAATGCCTTGCAGAATCGGGTTGGAACGCATCGGGATCAACGCCTACCATGTTGCAAAGGGAGGCAGTATGCCGCAGCCGCACGGCCAAGGATTGTTGCAGGCTACGGTTTTGTTGCGATCGGGTACGAAAGAAAAAAACGCCGACACGTGGCCGGCGTCTTTGCCTGCAAACGGTCCAGCCGTTCAGACCACGGAGCCGAACAGTCCTGCACCGATAAAGGCCAGCGCTACCACGCCGATACCCATGGACAGATAGGCCAGTACCGCCACCCCCGTGATGATGGTGGCCGAGGCCAGCACGATGGCCACTTGCAGCATGCCGGCGGCCATTTCCATCTTCTCGTATTTCTCCATGTAGGCATGCGCCTCGTGTTCGGCTGCGCGCGCCTTGTGGGACAGCTCCTTCTTGCCTTCACCGCTCTTCTCGTCACTGTCGTAATGGGCGATGGCATCGTCGAGCTTGGCAACGGCCGCATTGATGCGCTCATCCTTGGGATTGCCCAGCAGCGTGAGCTGCTGCCTGGCCAGTTGCGCCGCATTGCCACGGACCGACTTGGCCTGGAAGAAAGACCACAGGTTGGCCGCCTCCTGGTGTTTCAGGATGACCTCGGTCTGGTAAGACTTGGAGAGGGTTTCGGTAACGGCCAGCACCAACGCCAGGATGGCGATGAGCAGGGCCAGCTTCTTGTTGCCGGAAGCATGGGCGTGCTCGGCGTGTTCCAGGTTTTCGGTGGCTTCCGTCATGATGGTTCTTGTAATGTGGGAAAAATGAGGGCAGCCCGGTGCCAGGGCAGCGACTCAACAACGATTCATATTCGTATCGGTTGACCTGAATCGTCATGAAACTCGTATTTTCTCGTGGCGCGGCTGCGTCTGCTTGGCTTGAAAGGATTGCACTCAGGGGCAATGTTCATCGCGAACATTCGCATTTCCTCACGGTGCATCCTGTTCCGAGTGCAAGCCTCAGGATGGGCGGTTGGGTGCGTGTGCAAATGGCGTGCCCTGCAGAAGGGTTTGCCTTTGGCTACACTGTTGAGTCACAAATTCTGAAGGATTGGGATTGGATTTATTGACCGGCGTTATACAAAAAGACAATCACATAATTGTTTTTGATGAATTACATTAATGGTTCTTCGCAAGCATGACCGGGACAAGGCGAAGCTGGCCCCGCAGTACGGCGTCATGGTGCCGTAGCAGAACGCAGCCAGTCTATTGCCGAATCATCAAGCCGCCATTTGCCAGTCAGTCTGGTAGTGGCCACAGGATGCCCGTTCCCCGGTCCGGGCGTCATGACCATCGGGTCGATCAACAGGAGAGAACGCAATGTCCAACGAAGCCAAGTGCCCCTTCAACCACACCGCCGGCGGCGGCACCAGCAACCGTGACTGGTGGCCCAAGCAGTTGCGCGTGGATCTGCTGGCCCAGCATTCTTCCAAGTCCGACCCCATGGGTGAGGATTTCAATTACGCCGAGGCTTTCAAGAGCCTGGACCTGGCGGCGCTCAAGGCTGACCTGGCCAAGGTGATGACTGATTCGCAGGACTGGTGGCCGGCTGACTTCGGTCACTATGGTCCGCTGTTCATCCGCATGGCCTGGCACAGTGCCGGCACCTACCGCATCGGCGATGGTCGGGGCGGTGCCGGCCGTGGCCAGCAGCGTTTTGCGCCGCTCAACAGCTGGCCTGACAACGTCAATCTGGACAAGGCGCGCCGCCTGCTGTGGCCGGTCAAGCAGAAATACGGCAACAAGATTTCCTGGGCCGACCTGCTGATTTTGACCGGCAACGTGGCGCTGGAAACCATGGGTTTCAAGACCTTCGGTTTCGCCGGTGGTCGCAAGGATGTGTGGGAACCGGATCTGGACGTCTACTGGGGAGGCGAATCGACCTGGCTGGGTGGCGATGACCGCTACGGCCGTGGCAAGGCCGGCGCTGCCCACGGCGAAATCACCGCCGACGCCGACCGTCACGGCAATGAGCAGAGCCGCACCGCCCCCACCGGGCGCAATCTGGAGAACCCGCTGGCAGCTGTGCAGATGGGCCTGATCTACGTGAACCCGGAAGGCCCGGAAGGCAACCCCGACCCGGTGGCCGCCGCCCATGACATCCGCGAAACCTTCGCCCGCATGGCGATGAACGATGAAGAAACCGTGGCCCTGATCGCCGGTGGCCACACCTTCGGCAAGACCCACGGTGCAGGCGATGCCAAGCACGTGGGTCGTGAGCCGGAAGGCGAGGAGATGGAAAGCCAGGGCCTGGGCTGGAAGAGCAGCTTCGGCAGCGGCCTGGGTGGCGACACCATCAGCTCCGGCCTGGAAGTGACCTGGACCCAGACCCCGGTCCAGTGGAGCAATTACTTCTTCGAGAACCTGTTCAACTATGAGTGGGAGCTGACCAAGAGCCCGGCCGGCGCGCACCAGTGGGTGGCCAAGGGGGCCGATGCGGTGATCCCGCATGCCCATGGCGGTGCGCCGGTGCGTCCGACCATGCTGACGACGGACTTGTCGCTGCGCTTCGATCCGGCCTATGAAAAGATCTCGCGCCGCTTCCTGGAAAACCCCGACCAGTTCGCCGACGCCTTCGCCCGCGCCTGGTTCAAGCTGACCCACCGCGATCTGGGCCCGCGTTCGCGCTACCTCGGTCCGGAAGTGCCGGCCGAAGAACTGATCTGGCAAGATCCGCTGCCCAAGGCGGAGGCTGCACCCATCGACGCGGCGGATGTTGCGGCATTGAAGGGCAAGGTTCTGGCGTCGGGCTTGTCGGTGAGCGAGCTGGTCTCGACCGCCTGGGCCTCGGCCTCCACCTTCCGTGGCGGTGACATGCGTGGCGGTGCCAACGGTGCCCGCATTCGCCTGGCCCCGCAAAAGGATTGGGCCGCCAACCAGCCGGCCCAGCTGGCCAAGGTCTTGAAGGTGCTGGAAGGCATTCAGGCCGGGTTCAACCAGGGTGCCAAGAAGGTCTCGCTGGCTGACCTGATCGTGCTGGCCGGTAGTGCTGCCATCGAAAAGGCGGCCAAGGATGCTGGTGTGGCCGTATCCGTGCCGTTCAGCGCCGGCCGCGTGGATGCTTCGCAGGAACAGACCGACGTGGCCTCCTTCGAGCCGCTGGAACCTGTCATCGATGGCTTCCGCAACTACCAGAAGCAGCGCTATGCCGTGCGTGCCGAAGACATGCTGATCGACAAGGCACAGCAACTGACCCTGACCGCGCCGGAAATGACGGTTCTCGTCGGTGGCCTGCGCGTGCTGGGCAACAACGTCGGTGGCAGCACCAAGGGCGTGTTCACGTCCAGGGTTGGTGTGCTGTCCAATGACTTCTTCGTCAATCTGCTGGACATGGGGACCGAGTGGAAATCCACCTCGCCCGCCCAGGAAGAGTTCGAAGGCCGCGACCGCAAGAGCGGCGCCGTCAAGTGGACCGGTACCCGCGTCGACCTGGTGTTCGGTTCCAATGCCGTGCTGCGCGCCCTGGCCGAGGTCTATGCCAGCGCCGACGCCAAGGAAAAGTTCGTCAGGGACTTCGTGGCGGCCTGGGTCAAGGTGATGGATCTGGATCGCTATGATCTGAAGAAGTAAGCAATCAAGCAATCAAGCAGTGAAGCGATGAGGGACGGCGGGCCGCAAGGCTCGCCGTTTTTCTTTGCGTATTCGCATGTCATGGAGATGTCATGGAGTACGCCCTTGCAGCGTCTATAGTGGCGTTCGGACTTTTCTTCACCTGCGAGGCGCATGATGGCTCTGAGCCTGGACGACATCGCCGTGCTGTTCACGCGGCACGGTCACACCCAATACACCGGCGAGCCGGTCACGCAACTGGAGCATGCGTTGCAATCAGCTTGGCTGGCAGAGCAGGAGGGTGCGGCCCCCAGCCTGATCGTGGCAAGTCTCCTGCACGATCTCGGCCATCTGCTGGAAGACCTGGGCCAGACGCCTACCCTGGCCGGTATCGATGACCTGCACCAGTACCGCGTTCTGCCCTTCCTGCGCGGCCTGTTCGATGACGCCGTGCTGGTCCCCATCGCGCTGCATGTGGATGCCAAGCGCTACCTGTGCGCCACCGATCCGGATTACTTCGCCCAGCTCTCCGCCGATTCGGTGCGCAGCCTGCAATTGCAGGGCGGGATCTTCGATGTGGAACAGGCTGCGGCGTTCATTGACCGGCCCTATGCAGAGGAGGCGGTCAGGTTGCGGCGCTGGGATGATCGTGCCAAGACGGCAGGGTTGACTACGCCCGATTACGCCCACTTTGCCGGCTACTTCAGCCAGTGCCTGCGGGCCTCGGCCAAGAGCGGCCGCCCTCAGGACAGGCAAGCCTTCCGATAGGCCGACGGGGTGGTGCCGCGCAGCTTGCGCAGCGCATGGGTCATGGCGCTCTGATCGCCATAGCCGCAGCGCTGGGCAATCAGGGCCAGCGGCAGGCTGCTCGTGCGCAGCAGCTGGCAAGCCCGGGCTACCCGCACTTCGGCCAGCCAGGCGCGCGGCGAGGTGTGCAGTTGAGCACGAAACCATTCATGCAGGCGGCTCGGCGAGATCGCCGCCAGCTCGGCCATCTGCGCCACCGTCCACGGATGTTCTGCCCGCGCTTCCACGCGCGCCAGCATCAGGTGCAGTCGCGAGAGCGTGCGGGGTGGCTGCTGCGTGAGCGTATCCAGCAGCAAAGGCACCCAATGCTGCAGCACCGTGTCGGCCGGGCGCGTATGTGCCAGCGAGACGGCCATGAATTCCACCAGCCTTCCCGCTGCCGCCGACAAGGGCAGGAAAGGGCGTTGCGCCAGCACCTCCAGTTGCAGGCTGCTGACCGTGGCCGGGGCCAGGTCCAGCACCAGCGAACGATTCTCACCGCCCGCACGGGTGGCATGGCGGGCTCCGGGCTCGACGAAGGCGGCCGTGGCGGTATCGGCCAGACCTTCGCGGCCGGCGATGTCCATCGCCAGGCGGCCCGTCAGCGGGAGCACCAGTTGCGCAAAATCATGCCGGTGCGCCAGCGATTCGTCGCGATAGCTGCGCAGATGCAGCTGCGCCAAGGAGGCGGCAGTGTCAGCAGGCGGCAGAGAGGGCTGGGTCATGGTGCGGACGAGGACGGGCAATGCTCGCATGATAGCGGACTTCGATAGCCGGATTTACGCTATTGCTTTCATATGGCTTCGGTGTGAGCTGAATAGATTTGCCTGACATCCGTGTTTGCGGGCAGCAAGAAAAAGCCGCCGGGCTGGTGCGACGGCGGCTTCGAGAGGGGCGTCAGGGCGGGTGAACTTTACTGCATATGCCAGCCATGACTGACTACCACGGACTGGCCGGTCAGGGCATTGGTCGGGAAGGCCGCCAGGAAGACAGCGGTCTGGGCCACGTCCTGGGTGGTGGTGAATTCGCCGTCCACGGTGTCTTTCAGCATGATCTTCTTGATGACTTCCTCTTCGCTGATGCCGAACTCCTTGGCCTGCTCGGGGATCTGCTTTTCCACCAGCGGGGTGCGTACGAAGCCGGGGCAGATCACGTTGCTGCGGATCTTGTCCTTGGCGCCTTCCTTGGCCACCGTCTTGGCCAGGCCCAGCAGGCCGTGCTTGGCGGTGACGTAGGGTGCTTTCAGCGGCGAGGCCAGGTGCGAGTGCACCGAGCCCATGTAGATGATGGAGCCGCCACGGCCCTGCTTGATCATGGCCTTCATGGCCGCGCGCGTGGTCAGGAAGGCGCCATCGAGGTGGATCGCCAGCATCTTGCGCCAGTTCTCCAGCGACAGTTCGGTCACCGGGCTGATGATCTGGATGCCGGCATTGCTGATCATGATGTCCAGTCCGCCATAGGTGTTCACGGCATCGGCCACGCCCTTGTCGACCTGGGTTTCATCGGTCACGTTCATGGCCACGGCCATGGCGGTGCCGCCATTCTTGACGATCTCTTCAGCCGTGGCCTTGGCCGCTTCCAGGGCCAGGTCGGCGATGACCACCTTGGCGCCCTGCTTGGCGTATTCGAGCGCGATTTCCTTGCCGATGCCGCTGGCCGAACCGGTAATGAGAGCGACTTTATCCTTGAGTAGCATGATCTTCCTTTATGTTTCGAGTTGACGGACATTGCAAAGCTCGGCCGCCACGACTGCCCGCGCTGCTGCGCTCGACACTGCATGGCGGCCATCAATCCCTGGTTTCGATGAACTGCGCATCGAAAGATTCCACGGGTGCCGAATCGTCCTTGCACCCGTTTTCCTTGCCCTCGCGCGTACGCCTGCTCCCGACAGGGAGGTCTCCCGGCGCCGCTTTGTCACGCCATTGTAACGCCGGGCAGCTTCTTGTTGCTGCACCGCCAAAAGAGCCGCAAAGGTCATGTGCGTGAAACATTCGCTGGTTAGTCTGTGCAGCGTTATCCCGGGGACATCGGCTGTTTCTCGAAAATTATCAATCAATTCTTCGTCTTCATTCGAGACAGCCGCAATTCTGAGGGGGATACCGGAAGCAGGTCGGTCGAGCTCGCTTATGTTGTTTGGCTGACCTGGCTGAAGTCTTCCAAGGTCTCCTTCAAACATCACCACAAAGGACAATGCATGAGACTGCTTACCATTCCTGCCGATGCCAATCCGAGTTTTGCCAAGCTCAATCTGAGCCTGGCGAGCACCCCGGAAGAAGTGCGCGAAGTACAGCGCCTGCGCTACAAGGTCTTCATCGAAGCGATGAACCTGTCGGCCCTGGCCAACCCGGAAGGCCTGGACAAGGATGAGTTCGACGACTACTGCGATCACCTGATCGTGCGCGACAGCAAGACCCTTTCGGTGGTCGGCACCTATCGCGTGTTGAGCCCGCACGGTGCGCGCCGCATGGGCAAGTTCTACTCGGAACAGGAATTCGATCTCTCGCGCCTGGACAACATCCGCGGCGTCATCGCCGAAGCCGGCCGTGCCTGCATCCACCCGGACTACCGCAGCGGCGGCGTCATCATGATGCTGTGGGCGGGCATTGCCGCCTACATGCGCAAGGAACGCTGCGAATACCTGATGGGTTGCGCCAGCGTGAGCCTGGCCGATGGTGGCCACAATGCTGCTGCGCTCTACCACGCTTTCCGCGAGAAGAACCTGGCCCCGCCGGACTATCGCGTCACGCCGCTGTTGCCCTTCCCGCTGGAAGACCGCCAGGCCGGCGTCGAACCGCAGATCCCGCCGCTGCTGCGCGGCTACCTGCGCAGCGGTGCCTGGGTGTGCGGCGAACCGGCCTGGGATCCTGATTTCCACTCGGCCGATTTCTTCCTGCTGCTGCCGCTCTCCAAGCTCGACAGCCGCTATGCCCGCCACTACCTCAAGGATTCGAGGACCGCATGAAGCCACGCGAACAGTTCATGGAAAAAGCCCAGGGGCTGTTCGCCGACCTGGGTCCCGACCAAGACGCCGGTGATGACGAAGCCAAGCGCGATCCGCTGCGCTTTCGCACCATCTGGATTTCCGACATCCACCTGGGCACCACCGGCTGCCAGGCCGAGCGCCTGCTGGAATTCCTGCGCGCCACCGAATCCGAGACGCTCTATCTCGTGGGCGACATCATCGACGGCTGGCAACTCAAGCGCCGCTGGTACTGGGACCAGTCCCACAACAACGTGGTGCAGACCGTGTTGAAGAAAGCCAAGAAGGGCACCAATGTCATCTTCGTCCCCGGCAACCACGACGAAGTGATCCGTCAGTTCATCGACCTCGATTTCGGCGGCATCAAGATCCGCGACGAACTGGTGCACGTGACCGCCGAAGGCAAGCGCATGCTGGTGCTGCATGGTGACCGCTTCGATGGCGTGATCGCCTGCGCCAAGTGGCTGGCCTATGTGGGCGACAGCCTCTACACCATGATCCTCAAGTTCAACCAGTGGTTCAACAGCTGGCGTGCCCGTGCCGGGCTGCCGTACTGGTCGCTCTCGCAGTACCTCAAATCCAAGGTCAAGAATGCGGTGAACTACATCACCTCCTTCGAAGACGCACTGGCCGACGAGGCCAAGAAGAAGGGACTGGATGGCGTCATCTGTGGCCACATCCACAAGCCCGAGATCCGCGACATCGGCGGTGTGGTCTACTGCAACGATGGTGACTGGGTGGAGAGCCTGTCGGCCCTGGTGGAAGAGCCGAACGGCGAACTGCGTCTGGTGACCTGGCAGGAAATCATGCAGAAGAAACGCGCTGGCAAGGAAGCGCGCCAGGCCGCACGCGAACTGGCCACCGCCTGAGGTTGGTCGGTTCATCGCGAATCATATCGTTTATATTGTTTATATAGTTTATGCGCATTGCCATCATCAGCGACGCCGGAGAGCCGCAAGTCAACGGCGTCGTCAACACCTTGCGCTCCACCGTGCGCTGCCTGCGCGGTTTCGGCCATGAAGTGCTGCTGCTCTCGCCGCGCGACTTCCGCACCTTCGCCTGCCCGACCTACCCGGAAATCCGCCTGGCCTACAAGCCCTATGCCCGCATCGCGGCAGCGCTCGAATCCTTCCAGCCGGACTGCATCCACATTGCCACCGAAGGGCCGATGGGACTGGCGGCACGTCGTTACTGCCTGCGCCACAAGCTCAGTTTCACCACCGCCTATCACACCCGCTTCCCGGAATATCTGGCCGCGCGCAAGCTGCTGCCCAAGGCCATCACCTATGGCCTGTTGCGCTGGTTCCATGGCCGTTCCGAAGCCATCATGGTGCCGACTCCGGCCATGAAGACGGCGCTGGAAGAAGAGGGTTTCCGCAACGTTGTCCTGTGGGGGCGGGGCGTGGATACCAGCCACTTCCGTCCGGCCTCGGAAGACCATGCCTGCATCGAACGCCCGCTGTTCCTGTACGTCGGCCGGGTGGCGGTGGAAAAGAATATCGAAGCCTTCCTCAAGCTGGACCTGCCCGGCACCAAGTGGGTGGTCGGCGACGGCCCGCAACTGGAAGACCTGACGGCACGCTATCCGGAAGTGCGCTTCCTGGGCGCCAAGGGGCATGATGAATTGCCGGCCTATTACAACTGTGCGGACGTCTTCGTCTTCCCCAGCAAGACCGATACCTTCGGCCTGGTGCTGCTGGAAGCCATGGCCTGTGGCATCCCGGTGGCGGCCTATCCGGTCGAAGGGCCCATCGATGTGGTCGACAACGGTGTCTCCGGTGTGCTGCGCCACGATCTCCATCAAGCCTGCCTGCAAGCCCTGAAGCTGGACCATGAAGCCGTGCGCGCCCATGCGGCGACGCGCTCCTGGGAGTCCGCGACCCAACAGTTCCTGCAGCATCTGCACCTGGCGCACCGCAGTGCGCCGGACCAGGCCGCCACCATCAAGCCGCTGCGCGAGAGCCGCTGATCCCTGGCGCAGACGCGGCTGCCCGAGGGCGGTTGCGTGTGCTGTGGACTCCTGATCTTCTCCTTTTTTGTCCTGCGTTTTCCTGCCGTCCGGCGTCGTCGCTGGCCAACCGGCAGCGCATGCTTCGCATCGTTGGAACGGTTTTTGCTCGACCTCAAAAGTCACGTGTACGGGTGGATTTACAGTGACGACGCCGAGGCATCGAGCAGACGAAAACAAACGAACAGGAGGGGGATATGAGGACATTGCTTGCCAATCTGAAACTGTGGCAGAAGTTTGCCTTGCTGGGCGGTCTGGGCATGTTGCTCTTTGGCGTGCCCACCGCTTTGTATCTACAGAGCAGCGAACGGGTGATTCGCTTCAAGCAGGAAGAGATCGCGGGTGTACAGCCCATCCAGCGCCTGTTGCGCAGCCTGCAACTGCTGCAGCAGCATCGCGGCATGTCCGCCGTAGTGCTCAACGGTGCGCAGCAGACCGAAGCGGCGCGCCAGGCCAAGGCAGGGGAAGTCGACCAGGCCCTGCAGGCGCTGTTGCCGGACCTGCAGGGCTTGCAGCAGTCCGATCCGGCAGCCGTGACGCTGTTCATGGCGCAGCGCGATGCCTGGGTCAAGGTGCGCGATGCGGTGGCCGCCCGGCAACTGACGGCGCCCCGCAGTTTTGCCGCCCATAGCGCAGTGATCATGGCCTTGTTCGATCTCAACGATCGCATGCTCGATCATTATCGCTACACCGTCGATCCTGATTTCGACAGTACCCAGCTCATCAATGCGGCCTTCATCGCCATGCCGGGCGTGACCGAGGATCTGGGCCGCGCCCGTGCGCGCGGCGCCACCCTGTTGCTGAAGAAGGAAGTCCGTCGCGAGGACCGTCTGGAACTGGTGGCCCTGCTGGAGCGCGCCCAGGATCGCCTGGACATGGCCCGCAAGGCCTTCGCCAAAGCCGTCATCGCCAGCCCGTCACTGGAGGCGCAACTGGGCAGCAGCATGGCCAGCGCCGGCCAGCTGGGCCAGGAGGTCATCAAGCTGGCGCGCGAGCAGGTACTGCTGCCGCAGGAGCCGGGCTATGACGCGCAGACGTATTTCCAGCGCTTTACCCAGGCCATCGACGTGCAATTCAAGACCATCGCGGAGGTCACGGCAGTGCTGGCGACCCGGCTGGACCAACAGAACGCTGCCCTGCGCCGCGAGCAACTCACGGTGCTGGCCGCCATCCTCCTGCTGGCGTTGCTGGCGGCCTGGCTGGGCGTGCTGATCACACGCTCGGTCACCCGGCCGCTGCAAGCCTCGGTGGCGCTGGCCGGGCGGGTGGCCAGTTACGACCTGACCGCTCGCAGCCCGGTGCAGGGCCGCGACGAATCGGCGCAATTGCTGGGCTCGCTCAATGCCATGACCCGCAGTCTGGGCGGCATCGTCATGCAGGTGCGCAGCAGTGTTGAGCTGATGCAGCATGCCAGCGGCGAGATCGCCCTGGGCAATGCCGATCTCTCGCGCCGGACCGAAGCCCAGGCCTCCAACCTGGAGGAAACCGCCAGCGCCATGGAGCAGCTCACCTCGACAGTCCAGAACAATGCCGAGAACGCCCGCCAGGCCGATCAGCTGGCCGGTTCCGCCGCACGACTGGCCGAGCAGGGCGGTGTCGTGGTCGATGGTGTGGTCACCACCATGACGCAGATCCGGGAGAGTTCGCGGCGCATCGTCGAGATCATCGGCGTGATCGACGGCATTGCCTTCCAGACCAATATCCTCGCGCTCAACGCCGCAGTGGAAGCGGCCCGCGCCGGTGAGCAGGGCCGCGGTTTTGCGGTGGTGGCCTCCGAAGTCCGCTCGCTGGCGCAACGCAGTGCGGCCGCCGCCAAGGAAATCAAGGAACTCATCGGTGATTCGGTTCAGAAGGTCGATGCCGGTGGCCGACTGGTCGACCAGGCCGGTGCCACCATGGGCGATATCGTCGGATCGGTGCGGCAGGTGGCAGGCATCATGAGCGAGATCACCCAGGCCAGCCAGGAGCAGAGCAACGGGATCACCCAGATCTCCGATGCCATCGCCCAGATGGAAGCCATTACCCAGCAGAATGCCGCCCTGGTGGAGCAGGCTGCGGCCGCTTCGGAAAGCCTGCAGCAACAGGCCGAGGTGCTGCGCGAGGCGGTGGCGGTGTTCCGCACCGAAGGGGCATGATCGGCTGAAGACAAGGGTTCTCTGGTATTTTCTTTAACTATGCAAAACAAACATGCCGACATGCTCACAAAGCATTGGCATGCCGACCAGCGCCTCTTCTAAGATGCGCCACGCTCGCGTGCGCCTGTTGCCGCGTCCATGACAAAAAGACCATGAGGGACCATGCCTGCTCCGCCGTATGCGGCAGGGCAGGCATGAATCATGCTCCTGCGTGAGCGCAAGAACACGCAATTAAAAAGAGCAACGTGCGCGGTGCCTCTGTGCCCGTGCCGACATCTGCAGCATTGTCGACGTTTGCGTTACCAGGAAGAGAGCATCCATGATCCAACATCTCAAGATCGGCAGTCGCCTGGCCTTCGGCTTCTGCCTCATCCTGCTGCTGGCCACCGCCATCCTGCTGATCGGTCTGTGGCGCATGGCCGAGCTGGAAAACAGCAGCGAATACGTGATTGACCAGAAGGTCAGCGCCATGACCGCCGCCATGAACATGCGCGAGGCCGGCAGCCAGCTGGCCCTGGCTCTGCGCAAGGTGGTCACGCCCACCGACGCCGCCGAGGGCAAGGCCGAGGATGCCCACCTGGGGCAGATTCTGAAGGCCTATGCCGGTTATGAACAGCAGATCACCGCGCTCTCTACCGAGGGGCAGGGCAAGTCATTGCTGGCGGCCACCAATGATCAGAGCAAGAAGCTGTTCCCGCTGGTCGAGCAGATCCGCCAGCAGGTGGCCAGCAACAATTACTTCGATGCCGCCCAGCAGTTGAAGAGTGATTTCCTGCCTGCCCACGACAAGTGGATGGCCAGCGTGGCCGCGCTGGCCGCGTTCCAGCAGGAGGACATGAAGCAGGCCCACGCCGAGGCCAAGGACAGCTATCGCAAGGCCCAGATCGGCATGCTGGCCATGGGAGGGCTGACGCTGGCGCTGGGTTTCTTCCTCACCTTCGTCATCACGCGCTCCATCGTCAATCCGCTCAAGCGTGCCGGACAGATTGCGGAAACGATTTCCCGTGGCGACCTGAGTCACGACTTCCACGACCGGGGCCGCGATGAAGCCGCGCAACTGGTCAATGCCCTGGATGCCATGCAGGGCAATCTGGCCAGCACGCTCAACGAGGTCAAGGAAAGCGCAGCCGTCATCGCCGTGGCTTCGCATGAAATCGCGCGCGGCAACGTCGATCTTTCCAACCGCACCGAGTCGCAGGCCTCCAGCCTGGAAGAGACCGCCAGCTCGATGGAGCAGCTCACCTCCACCGTGCAGCAGAACGCCGCCAACGCGCAGCAGGCCAACCAGCTGGTGCTGTCGGCCTCGGACTACGCCACCAAGGGCGGCCGCGTGGTGGGCGATGTGGTGGCCACCATGGGATCGATCAAGGAAAGCTCGGGCAAGATCGTCGACATCATCGGTGTCATCGATGGCATCGCCTTCCAGACCAACATCCTGGCCTTGAATGCCGCCGTCGAAGCCGCGCGGGCGGGCGAGCAGGGCCGCGGTTTTGCGGTGGTGGCCTCCGAAGTGCGCGGGCTGGCCCAGCGCAGTGCCGCCGCCGCCAAGGAAATCAAACAACTCATCAGTGACTCGGTGGACAAGGTCGATGCCGGCGGCAAGCTGGTCGACGAAGCCGGCGCCACCATGAGCGAGATCGTGGCCTCGGTCAAGCACGTGGCCGACATCATGGGCGAGATCACGGCCGCCAGCCAGGAGCAGAGTGCCGGCATCGCCGAGGTCAACAACGCCATTGCCCAGATCGACGAGATCACCCAGCAGAATGCCGCCCTGGTCGAGCAGGCCGCCGCCGCCGCCGAAAGTCTGCAGGAGCAATCCGATGTGCTGGCCCGTGCGGTGGGCGTGTTCAGGCTGAAGACGGCGCAGCAGGTGCCACCGCAGAAGTCGGCGTTCGTACCGACCATGAGCGGTCCGCCAGCGACACGCACCATCAACCCGGCAGCGGCGGTGAGCGCGGCGAAGAGTCCGCCGGTGGCTGCTCTGCCGGCTGCGGCGAGCGCGGCCAAACGCAAGCCTGCCGCCGTGACGCGGGATGATGATTTCGAGGAATTCTGATCGGCTGTGCGGTGGTCCGACTGTATTGGTCGGTGAATTCATGATGTAACTTCAGTGAACCGTCAATCAACAAAAAATCAACAGCAATGCAGCTCAGCGTGCAAGCGCCGCTACCCGTGAAGGTGGCGGCGCTTTTTTATTTTCAGCGGGTGGCAAGCACGTTTCGTGAGAATTCAAGATAATTGCGAAGTTGCCGTAAAGCTATATCAAACGTTGCAGACGGATCGTTCCGGCAAGGGGCGGGCGGTCAACTGCAGCACCGGGGGGAAAGAGCGCGACGTCGCGCAAGTGGCCACACAGGCCCTGCGACGATCACGCCAGTTGCGCGCAGCCCGCTGCCCCCGGGGATCCGCAGAACGGCATCTTTCCCTTCATCCACCGGAACCAGTCCATGTCCCTCAAGAACCTCTCGATCAAGGCGCAGCTTGCCATTGCCGTCCTTGTGCTTTCCCTCCTGCTGCTGGCGCTGGGCCTGTCGGGCCAGCTGGGCATGTCTGCGGCCGTGAGCATCAACCGCCAGCTTTCCGAAGAACGCATTCCCAAGACCGTTGCCGCCGACAATACCCTGATCTGGATCGGCCGCCAGCGTACCTCGCTGGACCAGGCCGCCATGACCAATGACCCCGCCTGGGCCGAGCGCATGATGGGCATGGATGCCAATGCGCGAAAGGAAGCCCAGCAGTGGTGGGGCAAGTACACCGCGCTGCCCCAGACCGAAGACGGCAAGGCCCTGGTCAAGAAGGTCTCCGACGGCATCGAGAAGACGGAGCAGGAACTGGCCCGCTTCGCCGAGGTGATCAAGGGCGGTGACCGCCAGGCCATCGCCGACCAGGCGCGCAAGGTCGGCACCATCTATACCGTCATGCAGCTCGACGGCCAGGCCCTGAGCAAGTATGAGACCGAGCAGGCGGCCCAGAGCGTGGAATCGACCATGGCGCGCTTCGAAGCCTCGCGCCTGTTCTCCATCGTGGCCATCGTCGCCGGTCTGCTGCTGGCTTTCTTCAGCTGGTGGTCGCTGCGTCGTGCCATCGGCGAGCCGATGCAGCGCGCATTGCATCACTTCGATGCCATTGCCGGCGGCGACCTGACCCAGCCGGTGCATGTGCATTCGAAGAATGAAATGGGGCAGTTGCTGCAAGGGCTCTCACGCATGCAGGAGAGCCTCACGCGTACCGTGCACGCCGTGCGCGGCGGCAGCGATGCGATTGCCACGGCCACCCGCGAGATCGCCTCGGGCAACCTGGACCTGTCCGCGCGTACCGAGCAGCAGGCCGCCGCGCTGGAGGAAACCGCTTCCAGCATGGAAGAGCTGACCAGTACCGTGAAGCACAACGCCGACAATGCCCGCCAGGCCACCACACTGGCAGTCAATGCTTCCACCATCGCCGCCGACGGCAATACCGTGGTGGGCCGCGTGGTGCAGACCATGGAAGAGATCCGCGAGAGTTCGGCACGCATCACCGACATCGTCAGCATCATCGACGGCATCGCCTTCCAGACCAATATCCTGGCCCTCAATGCGGCGGTGGAAGCCGCGCGCGCCGGTGAGCAGGGGCGCGGTTTTGCCGTGGTGGCCACCGAGGTGCGCGCGCTGGCGCAGCGCTCCTCCAGCGCCGCCAAGGAAATCAAGGAACTGATCATGCACTCGGTGGAGCGCGTACAGGCGGGCTCCGAGCTGGTCGGCCAGGCCGGCGACACCATGAACGACGTGATCCAGGCGGTGCAGCGCGTGACCGACATCATGAGCGAGATCTCGGCAGCCTCCAACGAGCAGAGCGCCGGCATCGATCAGGTCTCGCGGGCGGTCACGCAGATGGATGAAGCGACCCAGCAGAATGCTGCCCTGGTGGAACAGGCCAGTGCCGCCGCCAAGTCGCTGGAACAACAGGCTCAGGCGCTGATGCAGGAAGTGGCGATCTTCCGTGTGGGGCAGGGCGAGACGGCAACTGTGCGGCCCCCGGTCCAGGCACAGCGCCCGGCGCCCAAGCCGGTCGCCACGCCAGTCAAGCCTGCAGCACCGGCATCGGCGTCGTCGGCGCCGCCCAAGGTCGCCCCGGTGCTCAAGCGGGCGGCCTTGCCGCCGGTTGCGGACAACAAGGCCAAACCAGCCTCACGCGCCCCGAGCGGGGGCGATGACGGCGACTGGGAAACCTTCTGAGGCCGTCCGTTTTTTTGCAATTCACTTCACCTCTCTGCATGAAGCATCGCCGCAGCCCGCCTGGACGGGGTGCGGCGATTTTTTTGTTCACTTTGGGGCTATGGCGGCTTGATCCAGCCATCCGATGCGGCTTTCAACGGGGAGGATGCTTGCCGGGACTGTTCAGCAATTCGGGTGCGACCACGGCCTTGAGATAGTTGGTGGTGATATCTCCACGCTCGCGCTGGGCGATCCACCATACATTGCCCTTGCGCAGGGACCACTCCTGTGGCTGGCCCGAGATCAGGCGCGCGGCCACCTGTCCCAGCGTCGGCTGGTGGCCCACGATGAGCACCGGTTCGCGGCTGTCGGGCCAGTTGGCCGCGCGCAGCAGGTCGTCGGCGCTCATGTTGGGGGCCAGGTCGGCCACCACCTTGTACTTGCGCTTCAAGGCTTCCACCGTCTGCAGGGTACGCGTGGCCGGACTGACCAGGATGCGGCAGCTTTCGGGCAGGTTGCGGTCCAGCCATTCGGCCATCTTGGCGGCCTGCTTGTGACCCTTGGGGGTCAGGGCGCGGCCCTCGTCGGGCTCACCCAGCTCGGCCTCGGCATGACGCCACAGAATCAGGTCCATCTCAGCTCCTTGAGGAAATCAGCAGGCGGCCACCGGCAGCATCACACAGGTTCTTCCGGTGGTGTCGCCGGAATGCCCAGCGTGGTCATCAGGTGCTGCTGGGCGTTGAAACACTGCTGCTTGTTGCGCGCTTTCTTGAGGGTGTAGACACCGTTGACGTCAAGGTGCCAGGCGTGGGTGTTGTCCTTCAGGTAGGGATTGAGTCCTTCGTTGATCACGCGCTTCTTGAGGACCTTGTCCAGCACCGGGAAGGCGACTTCGATGCGGCGGAACAGATTGCGGTTCATCCAGTCCGCGCTGGCCAGGTAGACATCGTGCTTGAGGTCGTTGCGGAAGTAATAGATACGCGAGTGTTCCAGATAGCGCCCGATGACGGAACGCACCTTGATGTTTTCCGACAGCCCCGGCACGCCCGGACGCAGCGCGCAGGCGCCACGCACGATCAGGTCGATCTTGACGCCGTCGGCCGAGGCCGCATAGAGCGCGCGGATCACGGATTCATCCAGCAGCGCATTCATCTTGGCAATGATGCGGGCAGGTCGTCCCTCGCGGGCGATCTGGCTCTCGTTGCGGATGGCACGGATGATTTCCTTCTGCAGCGAGAACGGCGCCAGCCACAGGTGCACGAGATTGCGCGGCTTGGTCAGGCTGGTGAGATGGATGAAGACTTCGTTGACCTCGGCCGTGAGCTCCTGGTTGGAGGTCAAGAGGCCAAAGTCGGTGTAGAACTTGGTGGTGTTGGGGTGATAGTTGCCCGTGCCCAGGTGCGCATAGAAACGCAGGTTCTGGTCCTCGCCACGGCGGATCACCAGCGCCAGCTTGGCGTGGGTCTTCAGACCGACCACGCCGTAGACGACCTGGGCGCCGGCCTGCTCCAGCTTCACCGCCCAGTTGATGTTGGCTTCCTCGTCGAAGCGCGCCATCAGCTCCACGATCACCGTCACTTCCTTGCCGTGTTGGGCGGCGTAGATCAGGGCTTCCATCAGGTCCGAGTTCATGCCGGTGCGGTAGATGGTCTGCTTGATGGCCAGCACCCGTGGATCATGCGCAGCCGTGCGGATGAAGTCCACCACCGGCTGGAAGGACTGGAAGGGGTGGTGCAGCAGCACGTCCTTCTTGTCCAGCGCGGCGAAGATGTTTTCATTGGCCAGCTGCGGCGGCAGGGTGGGGGAGAAGGGCGGGAAGCGCAGCTCCGGCTGGTTCACCAGATTGGCGATCTCACCCAGGCGCACCATGTTCACCGGACCCTGCACCGCATAGAGACGGTTGCGCTCGATGTTGAACTGGTTCAGCAGGAACTGCGCCAGGTGTTCCGGGCAATTGGCCGCCACTTCCAGGCGTACCGCCACGCCGAACTGGCGACTTTGCAATTCGGTCTCCAGCGCCTGGCGCAGGTTCTTGACCTCTTCTTCATCGACCCACAGGTCGCTGTTGCGGGTGACGCGGAATTGCGAATAGGCGGTGATGTCGCGGCCCGGGAAGAGGTCCGCAATATGCGCATGGATCACCGAGGACAGCAGGCAGAACGACGACTGCCCCTTGGCCGACAGATGGTCCGGCAGCTTGATCACGCGCGGCAGCACACGCGGTGCCTTGACGATGACCACCGCCGTGCCGCGTCCGAAGGCATCCTTGCCGGAGAGCTCGATGATGAAATTGAGGCTCTTGTTGTGCACCTGCGGGAAGGGGTGCGCCGGATCGAGCCCGATGGGGGTCAACAGCGGGCGCACGTGCTGTTCGAAATAGTGCTTCACCCAGGCGCGCTGGGCATCATTGCGGTCGTCATGGCGCAGCAGGTGGATGCCATTGGCGGCCAGCTGCGGCAGGATCTCATCGTTCAAGAGTTCATATTGGCGCGTGACGATGCGGTGGCATTCTGCGCTGGTACGTTCCAGTGCGGCGCGCAGTTCGGGCGGATCGATGTTTTCGCCCTCGATGCGATTGGCCAGCAGGCTGGCGATGCGCACTTCAAAGAATTCATCGAGATTGCTGCTGCAAATGCACAGATAGCGCAGGCGCTCCAGCAGCGGCACGCTGTCGTCTTCGGCCTGGGCCAATACGCGGCGGTTGAAGGCCAGCTGCGACAGTTCACGGTTGAGGTAAATCGTATTGGCAGGAAGTTCAGGTTGGGTACTGCTTTCCGGCTTTGCTTTTCTGGTCATCAATGGTCCCTGTCCATCCACTTTGAGCGGGCAGTGTATTTAGGAGGTATGACGAGTTTATGACAACACCTGAGAGGCCTTGTCACACTTTCCCAGTATAAATCCATCTCAATATGATGACAAAATCATATTTGTCAGACGGCAACCCTGCCTGCTGCCCGCCCTGGGGCAGGACATCAAACTGTCAGGAAAGCCGCATGGCGCCTGGCAAACTGGGTTTTCGGGCGCTTGCCCGAGTTCGCCTGAAGTGATCTTTCTGATAGTTATCGACCTGCTGCGATCTGATCTGGATGACAAGTTCGGGTCATAAACTCGTCACAATAGCTGGTTAAAGTTCGCCCTGTCTCGAAAGTCATCCCTCTCGATGTGATGTTTCTCGGTGACTATCCTCTCTTCAAAATCATAGGAGTAGCAGAAATGGGGTTTAACCATCTGATCAAGTCTGTTGCAATCGCAGTAGCTGGCGCGTTCGCCTTCAGCGGTGCAGTGCATGCAGCAGAAATCACTGGCGCTGGCGCCTCCTTCCCGTACCCGGTCTACGCCAAGTGGGCCGAGCAGTACAAGGCCGCCACCGGCAACAGCCTGAACTACCAGTCCATCGGCTCTGGCGGCGGTATCAAGCAGATCAAGGCCAAGACCGTCGATTTCGGCGCTTCCGATGCCCCGCTGCCGCAAACTGAACTGGCTCAAGCCGGCCTGACCCAGTTCCCCGCCGTGGTGGGTGGCGTGGTCCCCGTGGTCAACCTGGACGGCGTGACTCCCGGCCAGATCAAGCTGTCGGGCCAGGTCCTGGGCGATATCTACGCCGGCAAGATCACCAAGTGGAATGCACCGGAAATCACCGCCCTGAACCCGGGCGTGAAGTTGCCGGCTGAAGACATCACCGTCGTCTACCGTTCGGACGCTTCGGGCACTTCCTACGTGTTCACCTCCTACCTGTCCAAGGCCAACGCCGACTTCAAGAGCAAGATCGGCGCCGGTACTGCCGTGAAGTGGCCCACCGGCGTGGGTGGCAAGGGTAACGAAGGCGTTGCCGCCAACGTGCAGAAGGTCAAGGGCGCGATCGGCTACGTCGAGTACGCCTACGTCAAGAAGAACAAGCTGAACTACACCCAGCTCAAGAACAAGGATGGTCACTTCGTCTCCCCGGACGACACCTCCTTCAAGGCTGCTACCGCCCACGGTGACTGGGCCAAGACCCCTGGCTTCGCCGTTGATTTCACCGACGCTGCCGGCAAGGATTCCTGGCCGATCTCCAGCGCCACCTTCATCCTGCTGCACAAGCAACAGGATGGCGATGGCGCCAAGGGCAAGGAAGTCCTGAAGTTCTTCGACTGGGCCTACAAGAACGGTGGCAAGACTGCTTCCGAACTGGACTACGTGCCCCTGCCGGAATCGGTCACCAAGCTGGTGGAAGAGTCCTGGAAGAGCAACTTGAAGGACAGCAGCGGCAAGGCCATCTGGTAATTCCGGCCAAGCCGTGCCGGGCTTGAGGGCCCGGCCAATCAAGCCTCTCCCCACGGAGTATTCGGGTCATCGCAGCGAAAACGAGCAACTCTGGACAACAGAGCATTCGCGGCGATGGCCCGTTTTAATGGTGAATTCAAATGAGCGCTAATTATTCCACCACGGCAATGTCGAACACCGAAGTCAAAAAATCCCCGACAGAGACTGAAAGTGCGCAAGCCGCGCGCGAGAAGTTGATGGCCGTCATGCGCCGCCAGCGACTGCAGGACTTCCTTTTCCACAAGATCACCCTGATCTTCGCCCTGTCCGTGCTGCTGATGCTGGGCGGGATCATCGTTTCCCTCATCATCGGCGCCGCGCCTGCCTTCCAGGCATTCGGACCCGGCTTCATCACGCGTGTCGAATGGGATCCGACCAACAACGAATTCGGCGCCATGATCGCCATCGTCGGCACGCTGTCGACCTCGATCATCGCCCTGCTGATCGCCTTCCCGGTCAGCTTCGGTATCGCGCTCTTCCTGACCGAAATCTGCCCCGCCAGGCTGCGTCGCCCGCTGGGCACCTGCGTGGAACTGCTGGCCGGCGTGCCCTCCATCATCTACGGCATGTGGGGCCTGTTCGTGTTTGCGCCGCTCTTTGCCGAATACGGCCAGCCCTTCCTGAAGTCCACCCTGGGCCAGATCCCCGGCGTTGGTGTGCTGTTCTCGGGCCCCACCATGGGCATCGGCATCCTCACCGCCGGCCTGATCCTGTCGGTCATGATCATCCCCTTCATTTCGTCGGTGATGCGCGACGTCTTCGAAGTCGTGCCCGCCGTGCTGAAGGAATCGGCCTATGGCCTGGGCTGCACCCGCTGGGAAGTGGTGCGCAAGGTGGTGCTGCCCTACACCAAGACCGGCGTGGTCGGCGGCGTCATGCTGGGCCTGGGTCGTGCGCTGGGCGAGACCATGGCGGTCACCTTCGTGATCGGCAACTCGCACCGCCTGTCCTGGTCGCTGTTCTCGGCCGGCAACTCGATCGCCTCGACCCTGGCCAATGAAATCGCCGAAGCCTCCAGCAAGCTGCACGTGTCCTCGCTGTTTGCGCTGGGCCTGATCCTGTTCGTCATCACCTTCATCGTTCTGTCCGCTGCCAAGATCATGCTCATGGGCATGACCCGCAAGGAAGGAGCCAAATAATGAGCCAGACCGCACAAGCCGGCGTCAAGAGCGCCGATCAGGCGCAAGCCGTCAATCCCGTCTATCGTCGCCGCCTGCTGCAGCATCGCATGGGCATGCTGTTCTCCTTCCTGGCCATGGGCCTGGGCCTGTTCGTGCTGGCCTGGATCCTGCTGACCCTGGTCTTCAAGGGCGTGGCCGCCCTGAACCTGGGCCTGCTGACCGAAAACACGCCCGGTCCGGGCGATGCTGGCGGCGGCCTGTTGAACCCCATCGTCGGTTCGCTGATGATGGTCGGTATCAGTACCCTCATCAGCACCCCCATCGGTATCCTGGCCGGTGTCTACCTGGCCGAATACGGTGAGGAAAGCAAGCTGGCCCAGGTGACCCGCTTCGTCACCGACATCATGTTGTCGGCACCGTCGATCGTCATCGGTCTGTTCATCTACGCCATCTACGTGGCCAACGTGAACCACTTCTCGGGCTGGGCCGGTACCTTCGCCATCTCGCTGATTGCCATTCCGGTGGTGGTGCGCACCACCGACAACATGTTGAAGCTGGTCCCCAGCGGCCTGCGCGAAGCGGCTTTCGCCCTGGGCGCGCCGCGCTGGAAGGTGGCCATCATCGTGCGCCTGCGCGCCGTCAAGGCCGGTGTGGTGACCGGTGTGCTGCTGGCCGTGGCGCGCATCTCGGGCGAGACCGCTCCGCTGCTGTTCACCGCCCTGAACAACCAGTTCTTCAGCACCAACATGAACCGTCCGATCGCCAACCTGCCGGTGGTGATCAACCAGTTCGCCATGAGCCCGTATGACAACTGGGTCTCGCTGGCATGGGGCGGCGCCTTGCTGATCACCTTCAGCGTGCTGCTGCTCAACGTGCTCTCGCGCACCCTGTTCAAACAACAAATCCCCGGCTAATTCTCCAAGTGACCGACATGACTACTGCTCATCAAATGGCAAGCCACGCTCCGACCGCACCTCTGAACGCCGCTGCGGCCCAGAAGGCCACGCTGGAAGTCTCGCAACTGAACTTCTATTACGGCGGATTCCAGGGTTTGAAGAACATCAACCTCAACATCTATGAAGGCAAGGTCACCGCCTTCATCGGTCCCTCCGGATGCGGCAAGTCGACGCTGCTGCGTACCTTCAACCGCATGTACGACCTGTACCCCGGCCAGCGCGCCGAGGGCAAGATCCTCTATGCCGGCAACAACATCCTCGAACCTGGTCAGGATCTGAACATGCTGCGCGCCAAGGTCGGCATGGTGTTCCAGAAACCGACGCCGTTCCCGATGTCGGTGTACGACAACATCGCCTTCGGTATCCGCCTGTATGAAAACCTGCCCAAGGGCGAAATGGACGAGCGCGTCGAATGGGCGCTCAACAAGGCCGCCCTGTGGGGTGAAGTCAAGGACAAGCTGCACAAGAGCGGCCTGTCGCTCTCCGGCGGTCAGCAACAACGCCTGTGCATTGCGCGCGGTGTGGCAGTCAAGCCGGAAGTGCTGCTGCTGGATGAACCGACCTCGGCACTGGATCCGATTTCGACGGCCAAGGTGGAAGAACTGATTGGTGAACTCAAGAACGACTACACCATCGCCATCGTGACCCACAACATGCAGCAGGCGGCGCGTTGCTCGGATTACACCGCCTACATGTACCTGGGCGAACTGGTGGAGTTTGGTGAGACTGACCAGATTTTCATGAATCCGGTGCGCAAGGAAACCCAAGACTACATCACCGGCCGCTTTGGCTAATAGGGTACGGCCTGGGCTACTGCGCATCCCGATCTCTGCGCTGCGATGCTCGCCGTACCCCAGTACGGCTGCGCTTCTCCCGCAGACCTCGGGATTGCTCGCTACGCCCATGCCGCACCCCGAACCGTAGTCATTGCACTGTATATATTATTTATAGAATTTCTTTTTAGGGACGTCACATGACCGGCGATCATTCCTCCAAACAGTATGACCAGGATCTGGAGCAGATCCGCTCCAAGGTGCTTGCCATGGGCGGCATGGTGGAACACCAGTTCCAGGATGCGATTGCGGCCTTCCGCAACGGCAACCTCGATGTCGCCCATCGCGTGATGAAGGACGACGAAGCCGTCAATCGCCTCGAAGTCGAGCTCGATGATGCCTGCAGCCATCTCATCGTGCGTCGCCAGCCGACCGCCAATGATCTGCGTACCGTCATGGCCACCATCAAGATCATCACCGACCTGGAACGCGTGGGCGACGAGGCGACCAAGATCGCCCGTACCGCCATCCACCTGCACAAGCGCGGTATCGGCCTGGTCTCGCACTACGAAACCGTGAGCCTGATCGCCGAACAGGCCATGGACCAGCTGCGCAGCGCCCTGGACGCCTTCGCCCGCCTCGATGACCAGCAGGCCGCTGAACTGATCAAGCAGGATGAACGCATCGACCACGGCTTCCGCTCCATCACCCGCAGCCTCATCACCTTCATGATGGAAGACCCGCGCACCATCTCCGGTTCCATCGATACCCTGTGGGTGGCCAAGGCCATCGAACGTATCGGCGACCATGCCAAGAACATCGCCGAATACGTGGTCTACGTGGTCGGTGGCAAGGATATCCGCCATACCGACTTCGCGTCGGCCAAGACGACCCAGGAAGAAGACTAAGCACGACGGCACCGGCGGTGGCAAGCGGGGGAACGGCAGCCACCACCGGATTGCGGAGGGGAGACCCGCGATACTGCTAACAAGCCTGACTATCATGACTACTATCCTCATCGTCGAAGACGAACCCTCCATTGCCGAACTGATTGCCTTTACCCTGAAGGAGGCAGGCTGGTCCAGCTTCGTGGTCTCCAATGCGGCGGCGGCCTGGGACTTCGTCCAGCATCGTGCGCCGCAACTGGTGCTGCTGGACTGGATGCTGCCGGATCGCAGCGGCCTGCACCTGCTCTCGCGCATCCGCGCCGACCGCCAGCTGCACCAGCTCTCGGTCATCATGCTCACTGCCAAGAGCATGGAAGAAGACAAGATCGCCGGTCTCGACAACGGCGCCGATGACTACATCACCAAGCCCTTCTCCCCGCGCGAACTGACCGCGCGCATCAAGGCGCTGTTGCGTCGCAAGAGCCCGGAACATGCGCAGGAGGTGATGTCGGCCGGTCCCGTCACGCTCGATCCGGCCAGTTGCTCGGTGAGCCTGTCGGGGGCGCGTATCGATATCGGCCACGCCGAATACAAGCTGCTCAAGTTCTTCCTGGCCCATCCTGACCGCGTGTTCTCGCGCAGCCAGTTGCTCGACCGCGTCTGGGGGGACCACGTGGTGATCGAGGAACGTACCGTCGATGTACACGTGCTGCGCCTGCGCAAGGCCCTGCGCGATGCCGAGCACCTCATCAAGACGGTGCGCAGCGTCGGCTATATGCTCTCGACCAAGTAAGATCAAAGACCAATCCGCCCGCGTCAGTCATAATCAGGACAATTACAAATTCGGCGCGCGGGCGCTTCCAAGATTTATCTGTCAAATCAATGAGTCCACAACTTCTGTTCTGGATTCCTGCTGTATTGCGCCTGGTGTTATGCCTGGCCGGAGCGGGAGTCGTCGCTTTCTTTTTCGGTCCCATCATCGGACTGGTCACGGCGGTACTGGGCGTGGGCGCGATGATGATCGCCCACCTGCATTACCTGCTGCGCCTGTCCACCTGGCTGGACGATTCCGGCCAGTCGCGCCTGCCCGATGGCTGGGGCGCCTGGACCGATGTGTATGCACGCCTGTACCGCATGCGCCGTGACGACGAAAGGAACCAGGCCGAACTGGCCGAGTGGCTGGCGCGCTTTCGCCAGGCCATGAGCCTGCTGCCGGACGGTGTGGTGATCATGGATGACGTGCTCTTCCTGGAGTGGTGCAATCCGGCCGCGCAGTCGCACCTGGGCCTGAAGCTGGATCGCGACAAGGGCATGCGCGTGACCAACCTGATCCGCAATCCTGCCTTCATCGATTACATCATCCTGGGCCGCTACGAGCAGCCGCTCACGCTGGCTCTGCATGAGCGCAAGCTGATCATCCAGATCATTCCCTTCGAGAACCGGCGCCAGATCCTGGTCACCCACGACGTGACCGAATCCCAGCGCATCGACATGATGCGCCGTGACTTCGTGGCCAATGCCTCGCACGAGCTGCGCACGCCCCTGACGGTCATCAACGGTTTCCTGGAAATCGCCCTGGCCCAGCCCAACCTGGAGGAAGCCACCCGCATGGCGCACCTCAAGCTCATGACCGAGCAGGGCCAGCGCATGCAGAACCTGATCGACGACATGCTCACGCTCACGCGCCTGGAGTCGATCGACTACCCCTTGCGCTCCGAAGTGCTGCGCGTGCGTCCGCTGCTGGAGCGTATCGCCGAGGAAGGGCGGGCCTTGTCGGCGGGCAAGCACGATATCCGTCTCGTCGTCGAGGGGCCGGATCTGAAGGGCAATGCCGAGGAATTGCGCAGTGCCTTCACCAACCTGGTCACCAACGCCGTGCGCTATACCCCGGAAGGCGGCACCATCACCCTGCGCTGGCAGAGCGACGAGCGGGGCGCGCATTTTGCGGTGCAGGATACCGGCATCGGCATCAGCCCCGAACACATCTCGCGCCTGACCGAACGCTTCTACCGCGTCGACAAGAGCCGCTCGCGCGAGACCCAGGGCACCGGACTGGGCCTGGCCATCGTGCGTCACGTGCTGCTGCGCCACCATGCCACGCTGGAGATCGCCTCGGTGCCGGATCACGGCAGTACCTTCACGGTGCACTTCCCGACGACCCAGACCATTGCCGATTATGCTGCGCAGCAATGAGCGCTGCGCGGTGCTCAAACCAAATGGAAAGGATGCTTCGGCATCCTTTTTTTCTCTTTGAATTCGCCCTCCCGGCGTACCATGGCGCCATAGCTCATCGCTGACGCGACGTCAGTAAGTGAAACTACGAATGCCTGTCACTCTGCCTTGCTGGTGACAATGTCGCCTCGCGATCCGGTGCGCTTGCGGGGGCGTCTGCCCGGATAGGCCGTGATGCAAGCCTGTGATCATTGCCGGAGAAAGTGCATGTGCGAATCTCGCGCGGGCTTTATCTTGCTTGATGCCACACGGCCCATGGTGCTGTGTGCAAGTGGCAACCTGAAGCGGCTGTGGTCATTCCTTAGCCGTGTCGGAAGCTTGTTGTCAGGAAATTCCTGATCGCGTTGCGGTGCTATTGGTTGCACCATGCAGCCGAAGCGCCCGAGGCCGGTATGCGTCATGCCCGGTCTCTCCCTCCATCCACTGCGCAAAAGAGAAAACGATGAGCTATTTCGCCAACATGAAGATAGGTCGCCGCCTGGGCCTGGGTTTTGCCGTCATCCTCGCTGCTGCCAGCGTTGTGGTGGCACTCTCGATCTGGCGTCTGCAAGGCATTGCCGAAGCCACCAGGGAGATGATGCAGGAGCCGCTGACCAAGGAGCGCCTGGTCTCGGACTGGTACCGCACCATCCACACCAGCGTGCGCCGCACCACGGCCATTGCCAAGAGTGCCGATCCCAGCCTGGCCGCCTTCTTTGCCGCAGACGCGGCAGAGGCCAGCCGCATGTCCACCTCGCAGCAGAAGGCTATCGAGGCCCTGATCGAGTCGCCGGAAGAGAAGGCCGTCTTCGCCAGGCTGGGCCAGGTGCGCAAGGATTACATCAAGTACCGTGACGCCATTTCCAAGGCCAAGGCCGATGGCCAGCCTGAGGAAGCGGCCAAGATCCTGGCCGGCCCCTTTGACGTGGCCGCCAAGGGCTATATCGATGAGTTGCAACAATTGCTCAACTTGCAGCGTGCCAACATCGACCAGGTAGCCGCCCGCATCCAGAGCGTCTATCAGGAAAGCCGCAACCTGATGATCGGCCTGGCCATCCTGCAGGTGGCACTGGGCTGGCTGTTTGCACGCAGCCTGGCGCTGGGCATCACGCGACCGCTGGAAAAGGCGGTCAATGTGGCCGAATCGGTCGCCGCCGGGGATCTCACCACCCGCGTCGACGAAACCCTGGTCGCCCGCAAGGATGAAACCGGCAAGCTGATGCACGCGCTGGAGGCCATGACCGGCAACCTGGCCCGCATCGTCGGCCAGGTGCGCAGCGGCACTGATGCCATCGGCACGGCCTCGCGCGAGATTGCCACCGGCAACCTGGACCTGTCGGCGCGTACCGAACGCCAGGCCGGTGCCTTGGAAGAAACCGCCTCGGCCATGGAAGAACTGACTTCCACCGTGGCCCAGAATGCCGACAACGCCCGCCAGGCCAACCAGCTTGCAGCCTCCGCTTCGTCGGTGGCGCAGCATGGCGGGGAGGTGGTGTCGCAGGTCATTTCCACCATGGGGTCGATCAACGAATCCTCGCGCAAGATCGTCGACATCATCAGCGTCATCGACGGCATTGCCTTCCAGACCAATATCCTGGCACTGAACGCGGCGGTGGAGGCCGCGCGCGCCGGTGAACAGGGCAGGGGCTTTGCGGTGGTGGCTTCCGAAGTGCGTTCGCTGGCCCAGCGGTCGGCCTCGGCCGCCAAGGAAATCAAGACCCTCATCGATGACTCGGTGGCCAAGGTCGGCTCCGGCAGCGAACTGGTCAGTCGCGCCGGCACCACCATGGACGAAGTGGTGACCAGCGTGCGCCAGGTCGCCGATATCGTGGCCGAGATCACCGCCGCCAGCAGCGAGCAGAGCGACGGCATCAGCCAGGTCAACCTGGCCATCACCGACATGGACCAGACCACGCAGCAGAATGCCGCCCTGGTCGAACAGGCCGCCGCCGCAGCCGAAGCCATGCAGGAACAGGCCGCGCGCCTGTCCGACGTGGTCAGCCAGTTCAAGGTGCATGCCCAGGACCAGGTCGGCTACGCCAGCGCCGAACCGGCCAGCCGCGCACCGGTGGATATCACGCCGCCGCGACCGGCCTTGCCCTGAGGGGATGGCGAGGTCACAAACAATTGACCAGGAATCGCCCTTCATATCCGGGCGGGTTCCTGGTCTTGGGTAGGCCGAAAGTACGGAGGCTTGCAGCGCAACTGAAGCAATCTGCTTCAGATTGGCCGGGCATGTCCGCCAGCCCGGCCCGGCGCCATCAGTAGGTGGCCCGACCGCCCGAGAGGTCGAACACGGAGGCGGTGGTGAAGGAATTTTCCTCGGACACCAGCCAGGCCACCATCGCCGCCAGCTCTTCCACCTTCACGAAGCGTGCGCGCGGGATCTTGGAGAGCATGTAGTCGATGTGCGCCTGGGTGCATTGCTCCAGGATGCGGGTTTGCGCCGCAGCCGGGGTGATGGCGTTGACGGCGATGTTGCGGGTTGCGGTTTCCTTGCCCAGGCTCTTGGTGAGGGCGATCATGCCGGCTTTGGCCGCGCTGTAGGCGGAGGCGGTGGGATTGCCTTCCTTGCCGGCGATGGAGGCGATGTTGACGATGCGCCCATAGTTTTGCGCGATCATGCGCTGGACCACCACCTGGTTGACGTAGAAGGCCCCGTTGAGATCGATGTCGATCACGCGGCGCCATTCTTCGGGCGAATAGTCCGCCACCGGATTGTTCTGGCCGGCGATGCCGGCGCTGTGCACCAGGATGTCGATGGACTGGGTCAGTTTTTCGGTGGCTTCGATGGCTTGCTGCACGTCGGCCTGGCTGGAGATATCCACGCGGATGGTCTCGACATTGCCCAGCGGCTCCAGCCTGGCGCGGGCCTCGGCCAGGGCTTTTTCGTCCATGTCCCAGAGGACCACCTTGGCGCGGCCTTGCAGCAGGCGTTCGGCCACGGCATAGCCGAAGCCCTGGGCACCGCCGGTGATGATGGCGCTGCGGCCCTGGAAATCGTAGTGATTCATTGTGTCTTCTCCTTCCCTGTTGCGGTCGATTGGATCGCGCAGGCGCAGTCGTGCCCGCGCTTGGTCATTCTTGTTCTTGTGCCTGGATGGGATACTGCCGCGCTGCCGACGGGCAGCGCGGGGTGACGCGGTGAACCGTGACGGATCAGGCGTCGATGGTCTTCTGCTGCTGTTCGCCCAGGCCGTCGATGCCCAGGCGCATGGTCTGGCCGGCGCGCAGGTAGACCGCTTCCGGCTTGACGCCCATGCCCACGCCCGGCGGCGTGCCGGTGGAGATGACGTCGCCCGGCTGCAGGCTCATGAAGCGCGACAGGTAGGAGACGATATGCGCCACACCGAAGATCATGGTGCTGGTATTGCCGTTCTGGTAGCGCTTGCCATCCACTTCCAGCCACATGCCCAGCTTCTGCGGGTCGGCGATTTCGTCGCGGGTGACCAGCCAGGGACCGATGGGGCCGAAGGTATCGCAGCCCTTGCCCTTGTCCCAGGTGCCGCCGCGTTCGATCTGGTATTCGCGTTCGGAGACGTCGTTGACCACGCAGTAACCGGCCACGTGGGACATGGCATCCTTCTCGTCGATATAGGTGCCGCCCTTGCCGATGACCACGCCCAGTTCGACTTCCCAATCGGTTTTCCTGGAGCCGCGCGGGATCTTCACGTTATCGTTGGGACCGACCACGGCCGAGGTCCACTTGTTGAAGACGACCGGTTCGGCGGGGATGGGCAGGTTGGATTCGGCGGCGTGATCGGCGTAGTTCAGGCCGATGCAGATGAACTTGCCGATGTTGCCCACGCAGGCGCCGATACGCGGCGAGCCCTCGACCACGGGCAGGCTGTTGATGTCCAGCTGGCGGATTTTCTCCAGCGATGCGTCATCCAGTACGGCGCCGTTGACATCCTTGAGATGGGCGGACAGGTCGCGGATCTTGCCGGACTGGTCGAGGATGCCGGGCTTTTCCTGCCCCACCGGGCCGTAACGCAGTAATTTCATCGTGTTTCCTTTGAGAAAGAATTGTCTCTGATTGACACCGTGGCGCCGTTGCGCGGCATCAGATTGCCGAGGGCGGGCGACAGGCCGGTGGCTTTCGTTCTTGGGAAACTGGATATTACCAGTTTATTGGTAAGACCAATAGGTGGTTGATGGGGGAGGGGGGCTGCAGCTCTCCCTGCGGTGAAACATCCCTCGCGCACTACAACGAGCGCGCTGGCAGGTCAAATACAAAGCAGCTTGTCGTTGCGTGGGCGTAGCGCTTGCCTTGCTCGTCCTCGATACGCGCATCGGCCGTGGCCAGGCGGTCGCCGCTGTGGACCAACCGGCCAGTCACGCGTAACGGGCCGGTTTCGTGCGAGGCCGACCGCACGATGTGTTCACGATCAGGCAACTGGCCGCGGTGCCTGACAGCGATGGTATGGTCCCGCTCTCGGACGGGCAACGACTGGCTCAGGCCAGTCCAAACGTTTTTCTCAGCCCCTTCTCGACCGGGCCGGCAGGCATGAAGCGGCGCAGCTTTGCCAGAAGGGACGCTTCACCCTTCGGCGTGCGGCGCATTTTCCAAGGTCCCAAAGCGGCATCGACAATCGTATCGGCCACGCCACCAGGATCGGGCGCGTTTTTGACGTTCTTCTCAATGGCCTGTGAGACGGCACTGAACTCTTCGCCGTACTCAGGAATCTTGCAAAGGGTTTGTGGTGCATTGAGATCCAGGTTGGTCCTTGTGAACGATGGTTCGACCAGTGCGACGCGAATGCCGAACTGGCGCACTTCGTGGTCGAGTGTCTCGGAGAGCCCCTCGACGGCATGCTTGGATGCCGAATAGAGCGCCATGTAAGGTGCGGGCAGAAAACCCAGCACCGAACTCACGTTGACAATGCGGCCGGAGCGCTTCTCGCGCATGTGCGGAAGCACTGCCTTGATCATGCGCAAAAGGCCAAACAGATTGGTATCAAACAGCGTCTTGGCTTCATCGGTTGACGTTTCTTCGGTCGCGCCCACCAGAGTCACGCCCGCGCTGTTGACCAGAACGTCGATACGCTGGGCCTGAGCAATGATGGTCTGGATTGCGTGTTCAACGGAGGCTTCATCGCGAAGTTCCATCTCCACCAGCGCGACACCGGGTATGGCCTGAGCCTTTTGCAGGTTGCGCACGGTCCCAAATACCCGGCACCCGCGTTGCGCGAATTTGATTGCAGTGGCGCGGCCTATGCCGGATGAAACGCCAGTGACGACAACGACCTGGGAGTTCGACATGGTAGTTCCTTTTATTTTGGTGAGTTGGCGATAGAGGGTGCTGAGCTTTGCAAAGGAACCGGTCTGATCTTGAACCAGATGGAATACATGGCCGGCAGAAACACCAGAGTCAGAATCGTCCCGGCGAAGGTGCCACCGATGAGTGTGTAGGCCAGCGTCCCCCAGAACACCGAATGCGTCAGCGGAATGAACGCCAGGATAGCGGCCAGTGCCGTCAGGAGCACGGGCCGTGCACGCTGTACGGTTGCTTCGACAACCGCATTGAAGGGGCTCAAGCCCTCCTGTTCATTGTGGTGAATCTGTCCAATCAAGATCAGCGTGTTACGCATCAGAATGCCGGACAGCGCAATCAACCCGACCAGAGCATTGATGCCGAATGGTTGCTGGAACAGCAGCAGCGTGGGCACTACGCCGATCAATCCGAGCGGGCTGGTCAGAAATACCATGACCATGGCCGACATCGACCGCACCTGCAAGATAATCACGAGCAGGGTCAGCGCAATCATGACAGGAAACAGTGGCAGCATTGCCGTGGTGGCCTTGCCGGCTTCTTCGATGGAACCTGCCAGTTCGATGCGGTAGCCAGCAGGGAGCTGTTTGATGATCGGTTGCAATTGCTGGTAGATGGCTGTGGAGACATCCGGCGGTTGCAGTCCGTCAGCGATGTCACCCCGCACTGTCATGGTGGGCGTGCGGTCACGGCGTCGCAGAATGGGATCTTCCATGCGCACTTCGACGCTACCCACCTGTGACAGTGGAATGCGTTGCCCCGCCGAACCGATCAGCGTAAAGCCTGCGATCTTTGCCGGATCAAGACGAATCTCGCCAGCCGCACGCCCAACCACCTGCACCGAACGGATATCCTCTCGTACTTCTGTAATCGGTACGCCACTCAACAGGAATTGCAACTGCAAGGCCACGGAGCTTGACGTTAGTCCCACGGCCTGGAGCCGGTCCTGATCAAGCGCAAAGTGCAAGGTGGGTACGCGCGAGCCCCAATCCGTGTTGACGGTCCGCATCATCGGACTGGCGCGCATGACCTGCTCGACCTGCGCTGCGATCATGCGCAGCTGGTCGGGGTCGGGCCCCATCACGCGGAAGGCCACCGGGAACGGAGAAGGCGGGCCGAAAACGATCTGAGTCACGCGTACCCGCGCCTGCGGTGCCAGGCCGTCGGCGATTACCTGGCGCAGCCGGTATTTGAGCGACTCGCGCTCTTTTTCGTTACCGGTGAGTACTACAATCTTGGCGAACGACGGATCAGGCAATTCTGGCGACATCGCAAGGAAGAAGCGCGGAGCGCCCTGGCCGATGTAGGATGTAACAACCTTCGCTTCCGCCTGCTTGGCCAGCCAGGCTTCCACCTTCGCCGTCGCCGCACTGGTTTGCTCAATCGAAGTGCCATACGGCATCTGCACTTCGACAAGTACCTCGGGCCGGTCTGATGTCGGGAAGAACTGCTTTTTGACCAGTCCCATGCCGACAACGGCCAGTACGAATGTCCCCACCACTGCACCGGCCACCCACCATTTGCGGGCGATGACACGCCTCAGTACCTGCCGGAAGCGATTGTAGTTGCGGGTGTTGTAGATGGCTTCATGTCCACCCTCTACGCGCTTGATGTCAGGAAGCATCTTCACGCCAAGATATGGCGTGAACGCGACCGCAACTACCCAGGAAACGACCAGCGCGATGCCGACAATCCAGAACATGTTGCTGGTGTATTCGCCAGCCGTGGAACGTGCGAACCCATTGGGCATGAAGCCGATGGCCGTGACCAGCGTACCGGAGAGCATGGGCGCTGCCGTATGACTCCACGCATAGGCTGAAGCGGCGATTCTGCTATAGCCTTCCTCCATCTTCACGACCATCATTTCGATGGCGATGATGGCGTCGTCCACCAGCAGGCCCAGCGCCAGAATCAGCGAGCCCAGCGTGATGCGGTCGAAGTTCTTTCCGGTAGCCGCCATGATGATGAACACCGCCGCCAGCGTCAGAGGTACCGCGGCCGCGACCACGATACCCACGCGCCAGCCCATGCTGAGGAAACAGACCACCATCACGACAAGTAGCGCGACGAAGAACTTGACCATGAATTCGTCCACTGCCGAACTGATATTGACCGACTGATCGGTCACCTTCGTCAGAGACATGCCCAGGGGGAGGCTTTTGTTGATCTTGGAGACTTCCGATTGCAGTGCCTTTCCGAGCTCCAGGCCGTTCCAATCATCGCGCATCACGACCCCGAGGAGCAGCGCCGGTTCACCGTTGCTGCGCACCTGGAAGGTGGCGGGATCCTCATAGCCGCGCTCGACCGTAGCCACATCCGCAAGCTTCAGTGTGCGCCCCCTGGCGCTGATCGGTGTTTGCCGGATCTTCTCCAGCTTGTCGAATGCGCCATCGACGCGCAGGAAGACTTGCGGCCCCTTGGTTTCAATTGCCCCGGCGGGAGTCAAAACGTTCTGCGCATTGAGTGCCGCAAAGATGTCCTGAGGCGTGATCCCCAAGGTGGCAAGACGATCATGCGAGAACGACACGAAGATGCGTTCGGACTGCTCTCCAATGATATTGACTTTCTTTACCCCGGGAACATGCAGCAGTTGCTGCCGCAAGGTTTCCGCATCACGCACCATCAGACGCTGAGACTCGCCTTTGGCCTTGAGTGCAAAGAGCGCGAAGGTCACATCGGCATATTCGTCATTGACGATCGGCCCGATGACCCCGGCCGGCAGCTTCTTGGCCTCATCGGCGAGCTTTTTGCGCGCCTGATAGAACTCCTCCTGTACTTCAGACGGTGGGGCGCTATCGCGCAGCACAACCATGGTGAAGGCCAGACCGGGACGGGTGTAAGTCTCCGTCCGATCGTACCACCGCAGCTCTTGCATCCGCTTTTCCAGCGGCTCTGCAACCTGATCCTGCATTTCCTGTGCGGTTGCGCCGGGCCATGCCGTGATGACCGTCATCTGCTTGATCGTAAAGGGCGGATCTTCTGCA
Source organism: Herbaspirillum sp. C9C3 (assembly GCF_013359625.1). Taxonomy (NCBI): domain Bacteria; kingdom Pseudomonadati; phylum Pseudomonadota; class Betaproteobacteria; order Burkholderiales; family Oxalobacteraceae; genus Herbaspirillum; species Herbaspirillum sp. C9C3. The sequence continues at coordinate 71,536 of NZ_JABFMQ010000013.1, read as the reverse complement.
CGCCCGAGCTGAAGGAATGCAAGGATGCCGGCACCAGTAATGAGCAAAATCAGAAACAGGGTAATGGAGCGCTCGCGCACCGCGAGTGCTGACAGGTTGAATCGGCCTTCGCTCACGGACGCTCTCCTTGCGCAGCCATGTCCGGTTGAGCACTGACTCGAACCTGCACACCTTCCTGCAAGAGGTGTGCACCCAACGCCACGATCTGGTCGCCCAATTTGAGCGGCCCGGAAATCTGGGCACTGTCCTCACCCAGATGCTCGATCCTTACAGCCCGCCAAGACACCTTTTCGGGCTTGCCACTGATGAGCCAAACGCCCGGCCCCTTGCCCCCATCGAAGACGGAGCCGATGGGGACCTGCAGACGGCCTTGTGTGGAGGCTAGCCCATTGGCAATCTGGATGGTGACCGTACTGCCCAGCGGCGCTTTGCCCAATTCACCGTCGAGCACATATCTGGCCTCGAAAGTTCGGGTAAGCCGATCAGCCGCATCGGAGAGCTGGCGAAGCCTGGCCGGAACGCCTGGCCCCGCTTTGCCAAAGAGCCTGGCCTGCGCGGTCGAGCCGATTGCCGGGCGCAGGGTCTCGGGCAGCTGGATCACGGCCTCGCGTTGCCCGGCGCGCGCCAGGCGCACGACAGTCTGCCCGGCGCTGACTACCTGCCCGGGCTCGGCGAGCGTTTCCATGACCACCCCATCGCTATCGGCAATTAATTCCGCATAGCCGCTCGCATTGCGTGCAACGACAGCCTGCGCTTCGGCGGCGCTCAGTTGGGCTTTCGCTGCATCCGCCGCTGCCTTGATTTGATCGTAGCTTGAGGCCGAGATTGCCCCCGTTCCCCGCAAGTCGCGGTAACGCGCCTCATCTTGCGCGCTCTGCTCGGCGCGTGCCCGCGCAGCAGCGACGGCTTCTCGTTGCGCCTGAGCTGCAAGTTTCAGATCGACGGGGTCAAGGCGCATGAGCGTCTGGCCGCGCTTGACGGTTTGCCCGGCGTCCACAAGTCGTTCCAGCACCTTGCCGGAGACACGGAAGCCCAGATCGCTCTGTATCCGTGCAGCGACGGTGCCGGTGAATGAACGTGATGCCGGAGTAACACCTGTGACCGTGGCGGCGCGCACCAAGGGCGCCTCGGTGCGCGGGTCAGATGCCGCTTTGTCGCCGCAGGCGGCCAGCGCAAAGGGGAATGCACAGAGAAGGGTGGAGGTAACGAAGCGGCGCCGGAGCATGAAAGTCCCATCGACGAAGTAATTGGACCTTCATTTTGATACTTGTGACCAATTCAGTCAATGGTCACAAAAGAATGTGGAAGATATGTCACGGTGACAAACTTCGCAGCACCAAACTGGACAGGTGTAACGGTGCCGCCTCGACATAATCGAAGCTGTGTTGCAAGAGCAAGGGGTTCAGGTAGGGGCGCATCACCAGGTAGATCGCCTTGACGATCTCGTCCAGAGGCGTTTTGCGTTCGAATTCACCGCTCTGTCGCCCGGCCTGCAAGACGTCTTGCAACAGCTTTTGAATGCGTTCTTCGTAGGCAATCACTGACTGCCAGTTCTCCGTGGCGGCGGCCGCGGCAATCTCGTAGAGCTTGCGATCCTGGAAAAACAGCTTGAGGCTTGCCTCTGTGGAGGTTTTGAACATGCGACGCAGCTTTTCCGGCGCAAGATCTGTCTGCGCCACGGCTTCGCGGATCTCGGCTTCGATCTGACGCAGGCAATTGGCGCAGATCATCTCGCCGATGGTCTGCTTGGACTCGAAGAACTTGTAGATGTATGCCTTGGAGAAGCCAATGGCCTTGGCCAGGTCGGATACTGTGGTTTTTTCGTAACCATAGCGGCTGAAGTGCTCGGTAGCAGCGTTAACGATTTGGTCCCGGACTTCATGGTCCACGGGCCCCCGGGCGGACACCGGGTAGGTATGGGGCTTGTTCATGGCGATAGCTTACGCCAAGATTCGTGATTGAACAACGTGTGACCAATTGGTATTATGGTCACAACACATCACTTCCACGGATACTGGATCATGTTGCTCAAGCGTTCCCTTTTCGCACTGCTGGCTGCGGGCACGGTGTCAGCCTGCTCTGTCGGCCCGGATTATGTCCGACCTGCCACCGCATTGCCGGATCACTATCAGACCCGGAGCCTGTTGCAAAAGCCCAGTGGCAGCGCTCCGAGCCTGGCGGATCTGGGTCAATGGTGGACCCGTTTCGGCGATCCGCAATTGACGCGCCTGGTGTCTTTGGCCTTGCAGCAAAACCTCGATCTGGCGCAGGCCAGGGCACGCCTGCAGCAAGCGCAGGCAGCCGTGGGTGCTGCCAATGCGGCGCTGTTGCCTTCGGCTGGAGTGAGCGCTCAGGCTGCGCGGGCGTACCAGTCAGTCCAGACGCCACTGGGACAGATCCTCAACTCCCAGCCCGGTTTTGACCGCGATGGCCATGCGTATTCTGCGGACCTCGATGCCAGCTGGGAACTGGACATCTTCGGCGGCCTGCGTCGCGGCAAAGAGGCCGCGCTGGCCGACTACCAGGCCTCCGAGGCCGCAATGGCCGCTGTCGAGCTGGCGGTGGCGGCTCAGGTCGCCGATACCTACATCAGCATTCGCGGCTTGCAGGAGCGCCTGCAGAATGCGCGCGAGCAGGTACGTACCCAGCAGGCATTGCTGGATCTGAGCCGACGACTATTGGAACGTGGCTTGCTGGCGTCGATGCAGGTCAGACAGATCGACGCTGGCCTGGCCCAGTCGCAGGCTGCCGTCCCGGTACTGGTCACCGCGCTGGATGTGGCGATGAATGCCATGGATGTAATGCTGGGCGCGCCGCCGGGTACGTATGGCTCCGAACTGAAACAAGCGGGGAGCATTCCGCAGTCCCCGCAGCTTGGTGATATCGGCGCCCCCGCGCAACTGCTGCGACGCAGACCGGACGTCATCGCCGCAGAGTATCGACTGGTCTCTGCCAATGCCCGTATCGGCGTCGCCATGGCGGAGTATTACCCCAAGCTGTCGCTGTCGGGCCTTATTGGCAGCGCCACCTCGGTTTCCAGTGGCAACCTCTTTAGCTCCGGCGCAAGCCAGGCCAGTGGCGCGTTGGGATTGCGCTGGCGCTTGTTTGACTTTGGTCGCATCAATGCCCAGATTGAGCAGGCAAAAGGACAGGAAGCTGAAATGCTGGCAGCTTATCGTCTGACAGCGATCAAAGCCACAGAGGACGTCGAGAACGCCATTTCCACCTTGACCCGCAGGGAAGAGCAGGCAGCGTTCTTGCTCCAGAGCGTGCACTCACTTGAGCAATCTCGTGCCTCTGTCATTGCTGCCTACCACAGGGGCAGCGTGAGCATGATTGATGTGTTGCAGGCCGACCAGAGCGTGCTGCGCTCCGCCGATGCGCAAATCCAGGCACGTGCTGAAGCCGCGCGCGCGGTCGTGCTGACCTTCAAGTCCCTGGGAGGAGGCTGGCATCCACCTGCCAGCGCCAGCAGAACGTGAGGCGCACACCACCGACCCATTTCGTTGGCGCAAGTCAGTAATTTGCCGTGTTTGCGACGCTCCCCCCGGTCGTCTGCAAACCTTTCACCCCGTCTTGGCTCCCCGGCCCGGCGGGGTGTTTTTTGCGGATATTGTTTCCCTGGCCGTCAAGCGTGAACAGGCTCCAAGGGCGACGGCGCATCTGGCAGATTGAATGTGAACCGGCCTCGGGATCCCAAAGCGGGCAGAAAAGTCTGAGAGTCCCCGGGATGCGGATCAATCCGGGAATCGCCTTCATGGTTCTCCGCAAAAAACGCCGCACAGCACCCGCTGATCAGAATTGATAACGCAAGCGCAAATCCCCGGTCTGGGCCGTATAACCTGGCGCGACTTCCATCGTGTAGCGTGCCGTGATCGTCAGATTCTGCCGATTGACGAGCGTGGCGCTCAAGGCGAATACTCCGCTGTCGCGCAGCGCAGTGGCGCCGCTGCTGACAAAGGTGGAGGTTCCGGTGGTGTCGTCAGCAAAGCTTGAAATCGTGCGCAGCGCATTGCTGCGGTACTCGTGGCGCCATCCAATCTGAATGGCTGGCGACAATTCTCCATAGGCTGTGTCGACCATGCGCTCCAGCTTGAGCCCCACTTCGCTCTTGAGCGAATTGGCCGATACCCCGTCTACCCGCAGCGCCGCACCGTTGCCGCCGGTTTCGGTGTAGGCATCCTGACGCAGATTGCTGTAGCTGATCTTGCCGATGGGGGTCAACGTGGTACGGGACCAGATCTGGTCCAGACGCACAGGCAGACCCGCTTCCAATGACACGATGTTCTGCAGTCCCTGGAAACGCCCGCTGGCAATACTGGAGAAACCGGTGAAATCAATGACGCGTGCCGTATCGTAATGATGCTTGATGACACCGATGCTGGCATCGGCATACCACCGGTCAGCCGTGTAGCCGGCGTAGGCCATCGCCCCGTAGGAATCCACGTGAGAAGAACTGCCGGCGTTGTCATCGCGGCCCACGACCGAGTTGCTGACGTAGCTGGCCAGCGCGCCGACGCGCCAGCGCTCTTCCACGCTGCGATCCAGGCCCATCAGAAGGCCACTGTAGCTGGCGTGAAATCCGCTGACGTTATCGCGCATGCTCTGCCGGGCGCTTCCGGCCAGTGCTTGCCCCCACCAGGCCCAGTGACCCGCGGATTCGCCGGTGGCGATGCCGGAGCCGCTGCCGGCTTGCGCCACGCGCAAACCATCAACGTGCGCAGAAATGACGTCGACAATTTTATTGGTCGCACTGGAGACCGCCTGGTTGGCCGCCACCGTCCCGGCCGCCGGACTCAGTTGCGCACCCGCCTTGTTGGCCTCGCTCGTCGAGCCCAGTGCCAGAGCGGCGTTGAGCACGTTGAGCAAACGCTGGTTGGCACCGCCGTAGTTGATCAGCCCGTTGAAGGCGGATTGCGCATTGCTTGTGGTGGCGGGATTGACGGCATCGCCCAGACTCAGCACCAGTGCCGTGCGGCCGTTATCGATGACATTGGCACCGCTGACCGTGAAGCCGCTGGCCACATAGTTCAGGTTGGCGGGATCATAGTTGGTGGTGCCACTGGTGGAGATGGCCACATAGCGCTGTCCGCGCGCAAAGGAATACGCGCTGTCCAGTTTCTTGAGCGAGATGGTGGTGCCGGCGGCCAGCGTCGTATTGCCATCGACCTGCAGGGAACCGTAGCCGCTATCACCGCTGTTGCCATTGGTGGTGGCGCCATTGGCCACGCCCAGGATCAATCCGGCAGCGGCCGCTTGCGTGTAGTTGCCGGTAATGTCCAGACGATTGTTGATCTGCAGCTGACTGCCGCTGTTGTTCACCGTATGTGTGCCGGCATTGATATGGTCATTGAGCAGCAGGTTGCCCGAGCTCAGTACCACGTCTGCGGCAGTGCTGGTGATGGTGCCGATGCCGTTGTTGTAGCCCGTGAGCACGCCCAAGCCCGAACCGCTTGCCCCGGAAATGGTGAGCGCGGCGGCCGCCGTGTTCTCGATGTCGCCAGCCAGCGTGCCGGTATTGGCAATGGTGCTGGCGCCCCCACTGAGGATCAGCGATTTGCCCTGGGAACGGATGGTGCCGCTGTTGCTGATGTTGTTGGCGGAGGAATCCAGATAGGCAGCATAGTCCACACCGCTGATGGTGCCGCTGTTGGTCAGACTGGCATTGCCGGTGATCGTGTTGCTGGCCGATGCCGAGGTGTCGTTGATGCTGTCGTTGCCCAGACCGGCGCCGCTGGTCATGGCCACGCCGGCCTTGCCGCTTACCTGTCCGGCATTGGTGATGCTGGCATTGCCTTGGGGGGTGTGGGCGACGATGGCAACGTCACTGTTGGCTGTCGCCGTTGCGCCGCCGCTATTGGTGATGGTGATGTCACCGACATAGTCCACCGCTGCCCGCATGGCGGAGAAACCCGCGGTACCGGCGGACCCCGAGACCAGCTTGCCCGCGGTGGCGGTGCCGCTGTTGCTGATGGTGGCATTGCCGCGCTCGGTGAAGGCGACGATGGCGTTGTTGTCATCGGTGGTCGCGGTGCCGCTGTTGCTGATGGTCGTATTGCCAGCCTGCGACCACGCAACCAGTGCCTGTGCCGTGGTCGAATGTGCGCTGCCGGCATTGCTGGCCTGCGCCAGGCCGTAGTAGTTGATGACGCGAATGGCCGCCTGATAGGCCTCCACTGTGCCTGTCGCGGTATTGTTGATGCTGACGGTGACTTCAGGCCCGCTGGTGCCGGTGATGTTGTAGCTGCCATCCACGGTCACCGCCCGTGAATTGCCGTCCGCATACAGACCCCGTCCATTATTCACTGGGAGCTCCGCACGTCAGGGGGGCAATCGATGTTTCGTCAGGGCCGCACCGCCCGCCTTACTTCACGCCCGCCGCCACCGCCATCCGATCAAAATCTGCATCCAGCTTTTGCAGCGAGCCGGCAATGTGCTGCTGTCTCGCCTTGATCCAGGCGTCCTGTTGCGCCACTCTTGCCGTGGCTTCGCGCAGCATGCGATCCATCTCGGCCGGCTGCGGACCGCCGACGGTCGCGCGATTGCGCACGATGGCCACGGGATCGAGCGTGCTGCGAAATTCCTGTTCCGACATCGGCAGGCTCTGCGGGAATTCCGAATTGAGCACCGCTTCGTGATAGATGCGCTGCGCCTGGTCATAAGGGAAATCCAGCGGACGGATATCGTTGGCCTTGGCATACTCCACCACCTCCGAGGCAAAGTGGTGACCCACCCGGAACGGCAGCTTGTACTTGCGCATGAGCACATCGGCCAGCTCCTGGGATGCGGTCCAGTCACTGTTGAGTTCTTCCAGCGCGCGCTTGGGATCGATGACCAGCGCCCCCAGAATGCTCTCCCAGTTCTTCAGTACCTTGACCGTGTTGAGCACCATCTCCTTGTTGGGTTTGACATCCTTGGCATCGCTCATGCCGGGCGGCAGGTTGTGCGCCACGATGAGCACGCCCATGCCATCGGCAATGACCCGCGAGGCATCGCGCCGGGTGCCGTTGAGCAGGCCCGGATTGCGTTTCTGCGGCATGGCCGAGGACACGTAGGTATTGGCGCCGCCTTCCTGCAACAGGATCCATGGACGCGGCTGGGCATATTGCGTCATCACGTCCTGAATGTAGGCGCCCGCATGCAGGGCGATGGACGAGACCAGGGCGCCCACTTCCACCGGGGCATCCACCGGCGACAGCTGCGCGGCGTCATAGGCGTTGTCGACAATGGCCGCAAAGCCCAGGTAGTCCGCCATGCGCTGGCGGTTCAGCGGCCAGCTGGTGCCATTGAGGACGGTGGTCCCCATGGCCGAGCGGTCCAGGCGCACATAGGCTTCGCGCAGACGCTGGGCGTCGCGGTCCAGTGCGGCCGCGAAGCCCAGCAGGTAATGACCGTAGCTGTTGGGTTGCGCGGCCACGCCATTGGTGTAGTTGGGCACGATGGTGTCGCGCTGGCTGGCAGCCAGCTTTACCAGCGCGGCGGTGGTGGCGTTGAGCTGGCTGGCCAGGGTCAGCAGGTCTTCGCGCAGGATGGCCGCGCGCAGGGTGGAAAGCATGTCCTGGCTGGAGCGCCCCGCATGCAGCAGCGTGATCTGCGGGCCGGCGGCCTGAATCAGCAGCGGCTCGAAGGTGATCACCAGTGTCGGTCGTTTGGCCCCGGGCAGCTCGCCATCGGCCAGCACCTTGCGGATACCCTTGACGAACAGCGGCGTCATCGACTTGTCCAGCAAGCCTTCGTCGGTATTGATGACCGCCGTGGCCTTGTTGATTTCACCCAGCCAGAAGAATTCATCGTGGCGCGTGTGCTGCTGCGCGTGCAACGGGGGCGCGCTGCCCAACAGGGCGGCGCACAGCGCAAAGGCGAGGGTAGAAGGCTTGGGCAAGGCGGTCTCCTGGAGCAATGTTGGAATGTGCAGCGCCCATGATAGCGGCCATCGGCCATTCGCGTGGAGGCAGCCGCGTCACATCCTTCATACGCAGTCACGCCAATCTGTAGCGATTTGTCAGGACACGATATACTGTGCATTCATACAGTCATCTCGCCACGCCATCTCAGCCGCAATGCCCGCCGTCTCCGATCACCGCTTCTACTCCCTGAGCAATTTCCAGCAGGCGGCATGAGCGAGTCCACCCTTCCCCCCATCGTTGTGGTGCAGGACAGGAGCGTGCCGCGCTATACCGTCTCGGTACGCGCCTTGTGCGAATTCACCGCCAAGGCGGGCGATCTGGACCTGCGTTTCACCCCCACGCCGACTGCCCGGGAAGGCATGGCCGGTCACCTCATCGTGGCGCAGCGGCGCGGGCAGGGCTACCAGAGCGAAGTGAATCTTTCGGCGCAGCATGGGGCGCTGCACGTGCGTGGACGCGCCGATGGCTATGACCCCATGCGCACGCGGCTGGAAGAAGTGAAGACTTATCGCGGTCAGCTCGCCAGCCTGCCGGACAACCACCGTCACCTGCACTGGGCGCAGTTGCGCGTCTACGGGCACCTGATGTGCGAGAAGCTGGGACTGGCGCACATCCATCTGGCACTGGTGTATTTCGATATCGGCAGCCAGCAGGAAACGCTGCTGGAAGAGACCCGCAGCCGTGAAGAACTTGCCGCACTCTTTGCCGCCCAATGCGAGCGCTTCATGCGCTGGGCCGAGCAGGAACTGGCGCATCGCCACGCGCGTGATGCGGCCTTGCAGGCCCTGCGCTTTCCGCATGGGGATTTTCGTCCCGGCCAGCGGCAACTGGCCGAGGCCGTCTTTCGCGCCCACACGGCCCGGCGCAGCCTGCTGGCACAGGCGCCCACCGGCATCGGCAAGACACTGGGCACGCTGTTCCCGGCGTTGAAGGCGGCACCGTTGCAGCGGCTGGACAAGATCTTCTTCCTCGCCGCCAAGACGCCGGGCCGGCAGCTGGCGCTGGATGCCGCGACCACCTTGAAGGAGCACGGCAGGCTGCCGCTGCGCGTGCTGGAACTGTGCGCCCGCGACAAGACCTGCGAATATCCCGACCGGCTGTGCCGGGGCGATTCCTGTCCCCTGGCCCAGGGTTTCTACGATCGCCTGCCGGCGGCCCGCGCGGCCTGTCTGACGCAGCCGCTGCTGGATCGCGACCAGTTGCGCAGCGTGGCCCTGCAACACCAGGTCTGCCCCTACTACCTGGGCAGCGAGATGACGCGCTGGAGCGACCTCATCGTCGGCGACTACAACTACTGGTTCGATGGCGGCGCCATGCTCTACGCAATGGCCCAGGCGCATGACTGGCGCGTGAGCGTGCTGGCCGACGAGGCCCACAACCTGGTCTCCCGCGCCCGTAGCATGTACAGCGCGCAACTGAGTCGCGCGGCCCTGCGTGCGGCACGCGCGGTGGCCCCGCCGGCGGTGGCCAAGCCGCTGGAACGACTGGGCCGCGCCTGGACCGCCACCGGCAAGAAGGCCGACTTGCCCTATCAGGTGCTGGAGGCGCCACCGGCCAGACTGGTCGAAGCGCTCGCCGGCAGCGTGGGCGCCATCAGCGACTACCTGGCTCAGGTGGCGGTGCCGCTGGAGGCGCCGCTGCGGGATTTCTACTTCGATGCCATGGCCTTCGTCAGGCTGGCCGAATCCTTCGGTCCGCATTCACTGTTTGACCTCACGCGGGAAGATGAACGCAACACCGTGCTGTGCATTCGCAACGTGGTGCCCGCACCCTTCCTCGGACCACGCTTTGCCTGCGCGCATGCCACCATCCTGTTCTCGGCCACGCTGGCGCCGTGGAACTACTTTGCCGATCTGCTGGGCATGCCCGCCAGTACCGCCTGGGTCGACGTGGCGTCGCCCTTCCAGGCCAGCCAGTTGCAGATACGGGTGGCGCACCGGATCGCCACCACCTGGCAGCGCCGCGCCGCCTCCATCGCGCCCATTGGCGAACTGATGGCGCGCCAGTATGCAGAGCGTCCCGGCAATTACCTGGCGTTCTTCTCCAGCTTCGATTATCTGCAACAGGCGCATGGCGCCTTCGCCCATGCGCACCCGGAGATTCCCACCTGGCAGCAGTCGCGCCGCATGTCCGAAACCGACCGCGATGCCTTCCTGGCCCGTTTCGAAAGAGGCGGGCAGGGTATCGGTTTCGCGGTCTTGGGCGGTTCCTTCGGGGAGGGCGTGGATCTGCCCGGCGAGCGTCTCATCGGTGCCTTCGTGGCAACCCTCGGGCTGCCGCAGTTCAATCCGGTCAACGAGCAGATGCGCCAACGCATGGAGCAATTGTTTGGTTGCGGCTACGACTACGCCTACCTCTACCCCGGCATGCAGAAAGTAGTGCAGGCGGCCGGCCGCGTCATTCGTACCGAGAGCGACTACGGCACCGTGTGGCTGATCGACCAGCGTTTTGGCCGACCCGAAGTGCAGGCCCTGCTACCCGCCTGGTGGCAACTCGATTCACCACCGGCAGCAACTCCCCGAGACCCTCGGTAGCCGCTGTGCAGCAGGGGCTGCACGGACTTGTCAGGTTTTTCCCGAGTGACAAGTTTTTTTGAATGGATAGCATAGGCGGTGTTGGTACGGGTAGGGCAAATTCGCCACATCTTCCTGCAAAGTGGGAGGTGCGGCGCTGACCGGCACAGGCTGGGCGATCTGGCCGAAAGGGCCAGGTGGCCGGTGTGTCAAATCCGCGTCGCGGCAGGAACAAATTGTCGCTGACAAGCGACAAGACGAGCCGCTGACATGTAAGATTCCGCCTCTTCCTTCATGTATTCCCGTCAAGAAATGAGTGTTGTGTCTTGTCGGCTTTTTACATTTTTGACAACGAAGAAGGTTGCGGTATCAGGATTTGTTTGTTTTAATGACAACTCGGAATGTGGTCGAAAATACAACATTCCTGCGCTTGGTCCGTACGGAGCATCACTCCGTAGGCAGAGGGGAACGCACCGCCGATAGAGCGGATTAACGAATATAGCAGGGGGATGGCAGCATATGGGGAAACTTACCGCTTTTTAACAAGGTTGCAGGCAGGTCGTGCGCACCCGGTCAAAAGCCGCCGGTAGCAGGACTGGGCAGGGAGTCAAGCATGGGAAACGATATCTCCAACTTGCTGAGCAAGTTCGGGGCAACGGTGGACGGATACCTCGAGATCGAGGCTGCGATCAACTACAAGGAGCCGTCGCGCAAGCCCAAGGCGCCGCTGGTGGTAGCGCAGCAGGGCGCCGCCGTGACGGCAGCCGGGTCGGTGGACGGCAGTGCCGGGGCCGAGCCGGCACCGGTAGTGGCGGCCAGCGCAGCGGCGCCCTTGCTGGCGGACCCTGTGCCTTCTTCTTTGCAACGCATTGAGCCCGTGATGGATCCCGTCACGGCATCGTCGCCCGCTCCCGTGGCCGCCAGGCTGGCTCCGGTTGCCCCGCTTGCCCGTCCGGCACCTGCGCCGACCGCCCCGACCGCGACCCCGGCTGCGGGCTCACCCGATGCTTCTGCGAGCGTTCCCGTCCAAGCTGCCTCCACCACCGAGCCCGCCGTTCCCACCCTGTTGCGCTCCATGCTGGGCGAGGCCGCGCGCGAACGCGAAGCCCAGCAGCGCGCCAGCAATGACGACACCGGCCAGCCCCAACTGGCCGTGCCGCCTACTACACCGGCGCAGGTGATTGCCGTGGTCTCGCCCAAGGGCGGGGTCGGCAAGACCACCCTGTGTTCGGCGCTGGCCTGCAGCCTGGCGCGTCATGGTCGTGTGGTCGCCATCGACCTGGACCCGCAGAATGCCTTGCAATATCACCTGGGCGTGAGTGCCGAGGCCGTGGCCCGGCAGACTGCCGCGGCCGCCAGCGGGGACTGGCGCAGCAGCCTGGCCGTCGGTACGGCCGGTACGCAGGTGTTGAGTCATACCGTGGTGGCCGCCGCCGGGGAAGCGGCGCTGGCGCGGCAGATGAGCGTGGATGGCCAATGGCTGCTGCGCCAGCTGCACGCGCTGCAATTGCAGGCGGGTGACGTGGTCCTGCTGGATCTGCCGGCCGGCCAGACCCCTTATCTGGAGCAGGCCCTGCAGGCGGCCGATCAGGTGCTGGCGGTGGTCACGCCCGATGCCGGTTCCTTCCTGGCACTGGAGCACATGCGCCAGGCCCTGCATGGCCGCAACAATTGCCGCTATGTGGTCAACAAGTACGACGGCAGCCGCAGCTTCTGCCAGGACATGCTGGAAGTCCTCAAGCGCTGGATGGGGCCGCGCCTGGCCGGTGTGGTCGCGCTCGATCACGCCATCAGCGAAGGTCTGGCCTACGGCTTCAATCCGCTGGTCAAGGCCGGGCATTCGCCGGTCTATGATCAGTTGCAGGGCGTCAGCGAAGTGCTGCGCGCCGCTGTGCTCAAGGCGGCCGCCGCAGGTGCACGCGCATGAACCATGGACCACAGGCAACATCGCCATCGCAACGCCAGCCCGACATGAAATCCCCCGCCACGCTGTCCCCCCATCCACCAGGACAGGAGCCCTCGGCCCGCCCGTCGGCCAATCGCCTGCAGCAATGGATACAGCGCGTCGGCGAGCGCCTCGAAGGTCTGCCACGCGGCCCGCGCCGCCTGGTGCAATGGGCCGTGATGCTGTTTGCCACGCTGCTGGCCCTGCTCATCATTTCGGTGCCGCTGGATTTCACCGCGCAGTGCGTCTTTGCCATCGGCTGCTTTGTCGCCGCGCTGGTGCTGCGCAAGCAGTCGGGGCGCTTCCCGGTACTGGTGCTGATCACGCTCTCGCTGATCGTCTCGATGCGCTACATGTACTGGCGCATCACCTCCACGCTGGCCTTTGAAAGCTGGCTGGACATCGTCTTCGGCTATGGCCTGCTGGCCGCCGAAATGTATTCCCTGCTGGTGTTGACGCTGGGTTACCTGCAGACTGCCTGGCCCTTGCGCCGCAAGCCGCAGATGCTGACCATGCCGCCCTCGCAATGGCCGACGGTGGATATCTTCATTCCCTCGTACAACGAATCGCTGGACATCGTCTCGCTGACCATCTTCGCCGCCCAGGCCATCGACTGGCCCCAGGACAAGCTGCGCGTGCACGTGCTCGATGATGGCCGACGTGAGCAATTCCGCGAGTTCTGCGACAACATCGGCGTGAACTATCTGGTCCGTTCCAACAACAAGCATGCCAAGGCCGGCAATCTCAACGAAGCGCTCAAGGTCACCGATGGCGAATTCGTCGCCATCTTCGATGCCGACCACGTGCCGACGCGTTCTTTCCTGCAGATCTGCATGGGCTGGTTCTACAAGGACCCCAAGCTGGCCATGCTGCAGACGCCGCACTTCTTCTTCTCGCCCGATCCCTTCGAGAAGAACCTCAACACCTTCCGCTCGGTGCCCAACGAGGGCGAGTTGTTCTATGGTCTGGTGCAGGATGGCAATGACCTGTGGAATGCCGCCTTCTTCTGCGGCTCCTGCGCCGTCATGCGCCGCACTGCCCTGACGGAAATCGGCGGCATCGCCACCGAGACCCTGACCGAGGACGCTCACACGGCGCTGAAGATGAACCGCGCCGGCTACAACACCGCCTATCTCGCCATCCCCCAGGCGGCCGGCCTGGCCACCGAGAACCTGGCGCGCCACATCCGCCAGCGCGTGCGCTGGGCGCGTGGCATGGCGCAGATCTTCCGGGTGGACAATCCCTTGAAGGGACGCGGGCTGCGACTGGGCCAGCGGCTGTGCTATCTCAACGCCATGCTGCACTTCTTCTATGGCTTGCCGCGCCTGATCTTCCTGACCGCGCCGCTGACCTACCTGTTCTTCGGTGCCCATATCTTCCACGCCTCGGCGCTGATGATCACGGCCTACGTGCTGCCCCACGTGCTGCACGCCAGCCTGACCAACTCGCGCATCCAGGGACGCTTCCGCCATTCCTTCTGGAACGAGGTCTACGAGACCGTACTGGCCTGGTACATCCTGGGGCCGGTGCTGCTGGCGCTGATCAATCCCAAGTTGGGCGGCTTCAACGTCACCGACAAGGGCGGCATCATCACCGACGACCATTTCGACTGGAAGCTGGCGCGTCCCTACATGTTGCTGCTGGCGCTGAACGTGGCCGGCCTGGGCTTCGGCATCTGGCAACTGATCCACGGCGACCCCAATGCCGTGACCACCATCCTCATCAACATGGCGTGGACGCTCTACAACGTCATCATCAGCAGTGCTGCCATGGCCGTCGCCTCCGAAACCCGCCAGGTGCGCAGCGAGCCGCGCGTGGCGGCCGAGCTGCCGGTGCGCATCAAGTGCGATGATGGCAGCCTCATCGAAGGCACTACGCTGGACTTCTCGCAGAAAGGCATCGGCCTGCGCCTGCCGGCCGGGGCGACCATCGCGCGCAATGCCCGCATCGAGGTCACGCTGTTCCGCAATGATCAGGAGAAAGTGTTCCCGGCAGTGGTGGTGTTCAGCCGCAACGACATGGTCGGTGCGCAGTTCCACGAACTGACGCTGCGCCAGCAAAGCGAACTGGTGCGCCTGACCTTTTCGCGCGCCGACATCTGGGCCAACAACTGGGGCAAGAGCCGTCCCGATACCCCGCTCAAGGCCCTGCGCGAAGTGGCCGGCATCGGCATGAATGGTATCCGGCAAATGTTCAAGGCGCTGGCGATCCAGCTGCGCCGCCGGCCCGCCGAAGCACGCGCGCCTGCCTCGGCAGCAGCAGCCTCCGCCTCTTCGGCAGCTCCCGCACCTGCCATGGATAACACTCTGGAAAAACAATAATGAAAACGAAGCAGCCTCAAGCGCAGCGCGCCCTGTTGCGCCAACGCTCCCTGTGTCTGATGCTGGCGGCGGTGATGACCGCCGGCAGCCTGCCGCTGCCGGTGCTGGCGGCCTCTGCTGGCAGTCCCGCGAGTGCGGCCACGGCCACGCCCGGCCTGCCCGCACCGGTTCCGGTAGCCGGCGACCCTTACGTGTTCACCTTCAAGCAGCTGGGTCGCAATGGCTCCATGAACCTGCATGGCGTGGACGCTACCGACAGCCTCAACTTCGACGTGCCGGTCTCGCTGGTGACCACCGGCGCCCACGTGACGCTGTATTACACCTATTCCCCGGCCTTGCTGCCGGACCTCTCGCAGATCAACGTGATGGTCAACGACGTGGTGGCCGGCAGCATCCCGCTGCCCAAGGAAGGCTCGGGCAGCATGCAGACCGCCAAGGTCGACATCCCGCCCAAGCTCATTACCGAATTCAATCGGCTGAGCCTGCAATTCATCGGCCACTACACCATGGGCTGCGAGGATCCCCTGCATTCCAGCCTGTGGGCGCGCGTGGCCAATGGCTCCACGCTGGACCTGCAGACCACGCCCTTGCCGCAGAAGGATGACCTGGCGCAGATGCCATTGCCCTTCTTCGACCGGCGCGACATCCGCATGCTGAGTCTGCCCTTCGTCTTCGCGGGGAACCCTGACAACGGTACGCTGGAAGCGGCGGGTACGCTTTCTTCCTGGTTCGGCGCGCTGGCCGCTTATCGCGGCGCGCGTTTCCCGGTGCAGATCAATGCCTTGCCGCCGCGCGGCAATGCCGTGGTGATGGTGGCCGGCGAGGCCCCCACCAGTGTGGCCGGACTCGAGGTGGCCGCCCCCAAGGGGCCGACGCTGACCGTGCTGCCCAATCCGAATGATGCCAATGGCAAGCTGCTGGTGGTGTCCGGTCGCAACGTGGGCGAACTCAGGCAGGCTGCCGCCGCGCTGGCGCTGGGCAGCAAGGGCCTCTCGGGCAGCTCGGCATTGATCGACAAGCTGCAGCCGCTGGCGCCGCGCCAGCCGTATGACGCGCCCAACTGGTTGCCCACCGATCGCGCGGTCAAGCTCTCCGAACTGATCGATCCCAAGCGCCTCAACGTGTCCGGCTACAACCCCGGCGAGATCACCATCCCCCTCAATTTCCCGCCGGCTCTCTCCAACTGGCGCCAGGATGGCGCGAAGCTGAAACTGGTCTATCGCTATACGCCCCAGCCCAAGTCCACCAACTCGTCCTTCCTGGTCAGCTTCAATGATGGCCTGATCAAGTCCGACATCCTGCTGCCCAAGGACAAGCTGGACAAGAGCCTGCTGGCTTCGATCAAGGATGAGGCCCTCACGCGCGAGATGGATCTGCGCCTGCCGCTGAACCTGGCCGGTCCGCAATCGCGCCTGCAACTGCGCTACATGTATGACTTCGTCAAGCAGGGCGAATGTCAGGACATCATCATCGACAACGTGCGCGGCAGCATCGATCCCGATTCCACCATCGACCTGCGTGGTTACGATCACTTCATGGCCATGCCCAACCTGGGCGTGTTCAAGGATGCCGGTTTCCCCTTCACGCGCATGGCCGATCTCTCGGAGTCGGCCGTGGTGTTGCCCGACAATGCCAGCACCGACGATCTCGCTGCCTACCTGACGCTGCTGGGCCGCTTCGGCAGTGCCACCGGATACCCCGCCACGGGCGTGGTGGTGACCCAGGCCGCCCAGGTCGACAAGGTCGCCTCGCGCGACCTGCTGGTACTGGCCTCGGGCCAGAACCAGCCATTGCTCAAGCAGTGGGCCGATCATCTGCCGGCGGCGGTGACGGGGGACAAGCAGCGCTTCGATGTGGGTGATTTCGCCCTGCGCGTACGCAGCTGGCTCAAGCTCGACGACGATGACCAGGCCAAGCGCCGTGCGCGCCTGGCACTGGCCTTCACGGGCGGCGAACCGACCTCTTATCTGACCGGTTTCGAGTCACCGCTCGACAGTGGTCGCAGCGTCGTGGTGCTGGCCGGTGGCGACGCCACGGGCCTGGACCAGATCCTCGCGGCCATGGCCAGCAAGGATCCCGAAGCCGAGACCATCCAGGGCAGCCTGGTGGCCGTGCGCGGCACCACCATCGATCCGCTGCTGGCTGAAGAACAGTATTTCACGGGCAGCATGTCACCGCTGCGCATGCTGCGCTGGTGGCTGTCGCGCCACGTCCTGGCCATGTTCGTGCTCATTGCCGGTGGCATCCTGATGCTCGGCGGCCTGGCCTACCTGACCCTGCGCGCCAAGGCGAGAAAGCGTCTCAATGCCTGAGCTGTCGTTTCAATTTCGACGCCGCAGCCTGGTCAAGGCCATGGCCGCGCTGGCGCTCGGTGGCGTAGCCGGCGTGGTTGAGGCCGCACCCGCGTCCTCCGCGTGTGCAGTCACGGACTGGCCGGCCTGGCAAGCCTGGGCCAGCGGCCACGTGCAGCCCGATGGACGGGTCCTGCATTCCAGCCTGCTGCCCAATCACACCACCTCCGAAGGTCAGTCCTACAATCTGTTGCTGGCGCTGATCGCCAACGATGCACAACGCTTCGAGCAGATCTGGAGCTGGACCCGCGACAACATGATGGGCGCCGATGCCGCCAACCGCCTGCCGGGCTGGCTGTGGGGGCAGGGCGCCGATGGCAGGTGGCAATTGCAGGATGCCAATTCGGCTTCCGATGCCGACCTGTGGATCGTCTACGCCCTGCTGGAAGGCGCACGCCTGTGGCAGCGCCCGACCTACCGCAGCGATGCCCGGCGCCTGCTCGACAGCATCGAAGCGCGCCTGGTGGTGGACCTGCCGGGCCTGGGCAAGATGGTGTTGCCGGGACCGCAGGGCTTCAACCAGCACAACCAGGTCTGGACGCTCAATCCCAGCTATCTGCCGCTGCCGCTGCTGCGCCGACTGCACAAGGAGCGCCCCAAGGGGCCCTGGCAGCAGATCGCCAGCAATACCGTGCGCATGATCGAGGCCACCAGCCCCAAGGGTTTCGTGGCCGATTGGGTCGGCTACAAGATGACGGCGGTACAGGCTGGTCAGTTCATGGTCGATCCGGCCAAGGGCGAGCTGGGCAGCTATGACGCCATTCGTGTCTACCTGTGGGCCGGCATGACCTCGCCGCGCGACCCCGATGCCGCCGCGCTGCTGGCCGCACTGGACGGCATGCGCCAACGCATCCTCGCCACCGGCGCTGCGCCCGAGAAGGTGGCCGTGACCACCGGCGTGGCCGAAGGCCAGGGGCCCTTCGGGTTTGGCGCGGCCCTGGTCCCCTACCTGCAGGCCAAGGGGGAAACCACCCTGGCCGCGCAATGGCAGGCGCGCGCCGCACAGCAACTGGAAAGCGGACTGGCGCAACCCAGCGCGCAACCTGAAATCCTTTACTACAACGTCATGCTGGGCCTGTTCGGAATCGGATGGGCCGAGAAGCGATACCAGTTCCGCGATGACGGAACACTCAATCTGTCCTGGGAGAAGTCATGCGCACGCGCCGTACCACGCTAGCCATCGGAGTGCTGACCGCGCTGCTGGGGGCCCATGCCGCACCGGTCCTGGCCGAGTCCGCGGAGATCGAGGCCCAGTTGGTGGAGCAGGGCCAGTACTGGCAGGCGCGCAACAACAACCAGCGCGCCGCCGAGGTGTGGCAGAAGGTGCTGCAGCTGGACAAGTCCCAGGTCAATGCGCTGTACGGCATGGGTCTGATCGGCGTCAAGCAGAACCGACCACAGCAGGCCAACGACTATCTGGAACGCCTGCAGGCACTCTCGCCCCAGCCCTGGCAGGCCCGCCAGCTGGCGCAGGACATCGCCCTGGCGCGCCCGGAAAACCAGGCCCTGCTGGCCGAAGCGCGGCGCCTGGTCGATGCCGGCGAGCGTGACCGCGCCACCGATACCTTCCGCAAGATGTTCAACGGCCTCACCCCTTCGGGGTCGGTGGGCCGCGAGTATTACAACAACCTGGCCTTCAACGATGCCAGCTGGCCGGAGGCACGCAAGGGCATGGAACGCCTGTTGCGCGAGACACCGGGCGACAGCATCCTGGCCCTGTTCTACGGCAAGCAGCTGGCGCGCCATGAAGACACCCGGGTGGAAGGCATCCGCGTACTTTCGCGCCTGACCAAGCAGGTGGACATCGCCGGTGATGCCGATGAAAGCTGGCGTCTGGCACTGACCTGGCTGGGGCCGCCGACACCGGCGCAGGTGCCGCTGTTCGAGGACTTCCTCAAGGTGCATCCGGACGACAAGGACATCCGTGATCTGCTGGCCAAGGGCCGGGCGCAGGTGGCCGCCGCGCAGACGCCCACGGTGCTCTCGCGCGGCTTGCAGGCGCTCGAGAAGGGGGATCTGCAGGAAGCCGAAAAAGCCTTCCAGGAGCGTCTTTCCACCCATCCCGATGAAGCCGATGCGCTCGGCGGCCTGGGCGTGGTGCGTCAGCAGCAGAACCGCCTGGCCGAGGCCGAACCGCTGCTCGCGCGCGCCGTCGCCAGGGGCGGCAGCGGCTGGAAGAAGGCGCTGCAGAGCGTGCGCTACTGGTTGCTGATCCAGCGCGGCCGCGACTGGCAGGCACGCGGCCAGAGCGCCCAGGCGCAAGATGCACTGACCCAGGCCCTGCGCCTGGATCCGAACAATACCGACGGCCTGGTGGCCATTGCCGACATCGAAGCCACGGCCGGCCGACTGGAGGCTGCCGCCGGCCATTATCGCCAGGTGCTGGCGGTGCAGCCGGCCCAGGTGGGCGCCATTCGCGGGCTGGTCAACGTGCTCTCGCAAAGCGGCCGTGCCGACGAAGCGCTGCGCCTGCTCGACAAGCTCACCCCGCAGCAGCAGGCCGAGTTCGGCGACCAGGGCCGCCTGCGCGCCCTGCGCGCCACTCAGCAGGCCAACCTGGCCGAACAGCGCGGAGACCTCAATGCCGCCCTGGAGGCCATGCGCGAAGCCGTACGCAACGACCCCGACAATGTCTGGACCACCTTCGATCTGGCGCGCCTCTATGTCAAGTCCGGTCAGTCGCGCCAGGCACGCGTGACCATCGACGACTTCACCCGCGCGCATCGCGACAACGTCGATGCGCTCTACGCCAGTGCCTTGCTCTCGGTGGAGATGGCGCAGTGGCAAGATGCGCAGGACACGCTGAGGCGCATCCCCGAGGCCCGTCGCACCGCCGCCATGACCGAGCTGATGCGCCAGGTCACGCTGACCATCCAGGTCGGCCATGCCACCGAGCTGGTCAAGACCGGTCAGCGTCAGGAAGCCCTGGCCCTGCTGGACCGCGTGCAGCCCGATGCAGCCGGCAATGCCGAACGTACCGGCACGCTGGCCTCGGCCTATGTCGATGCCGGTGACACCCCGCGCGCGCTGGCGCTGATGCAGCCGCTCATCGCGCCACCGGCCACGCCGACCATCGGCACCCGCCTGCAATACGCCTCGGTTCTGCTCAAGGCCGGTGAGGATGCCCAGGTCTACGGCGTACTGACGGCCTTGCAGAACCAGAACATGGACGTGGCCACCCGCAAGCAATACGACGACCTGCGCTTCCTGTACCGTGTGCGCCAGGCCGAACGCCTGCGCGAGGGCGGCGACCTGGCCGCAGCCTACGACACGCTGGCCCCGGCCCTCTCGCAGCGCCCCAGCGATGTCGGTGCCGTCTCGGCGCTGGCCCGCATGTTCAATGCCGCCGGCGACAACGCCCGTGCCCTGGCGCTCTACAAGCCGCTGGCCGCGCGCAATCCGCGCGACGTCAATGTCTTGCTGGGCGCGGCGGATACAGCCATGCAGGCGCGCGAGAACGACTATGCGATCAGTCTGCTGGAGCAGGTCGGCAAGCTCGACAGCACCGACCCCGCCACGCTGACCGAAGCCGCGCGCATCTATCGGGCGCTGGGCAAGGTCGGTGAAGCCACGGCGCTGTTGCGCCGGGCGGTGGCCATCGAAAACGGCGCGCGCCAGCGCACCCTGGCCGCGCGCGGCAATGGCTTCGACCCGGCTGTCAATCCCTTCCGTACCCGACGCACTCTGCCGGGCAACGAGAACGTGGCTGCCATTCCGCCGCCGGCGGAAACCCTGCTGCGCCCGGCCATGATGGCGGCTGCAGCCCCGGCTGCCAGCGATGTACTGCCCACTCCCGCAGCGGCGCGCGCCAGCACGTCCACGGCAGCGCCGGCGGTGGCCTATGGCCAGACGCTCGGTCCGGTGTTCAGCAATGCAGCACCGGCCCAGATGGCCCAGACCACCCAGCCTGCCGCGATGCGCGGCTACGCACAGCCGCCGGTGCAAGCCGCGGCCACTGGCACCGCCTTGCCCGGCGCGGCCAGTGCAGCCCAGCGCGCTTTGCTGGCACTGCAGGGGCAGGGCGACCAGCCCACTGACAACCTGAGCCCGGCACAGCGTGCACTCAACGACATCCTGCAGGCCCGCAGTCCCTACGTCACGCAAGGCGTGGTGGTGCGCGGCAATGCCAGCGAATCCGGTCTGAGCCGCATCAACGACATCGAAGCCCCGCTGGAGGCCAACATGCCCGTCGGTAACGGCCGCGTGGCCGTGCGCGTGACCCCGGTCTCGCTGGATGCCGGCGCCATGACCGATGAGGCGGCCAGCCGCTTTGGCGGCGGCGGCTCCAGTGCTACCGGAGTGGGCAAGCAGAGCGCCAGCGGGGTAGGCGTGGCGGTGGCCTATGAGCGTCCCGACGATGGCATCAAGGCCGACATCGGCACCACGCCCAGCGGTTTCAAGTATTCCAACGTGGTCGGTGGCGTCAGTGTGGAGCAGCCGCTGGGCGGCAGCAGCACCAACCGTTTCGGCGTGACGGTCTCGCGGCGTGCCGTCAATGACAGCATCACGTCCTTTGCCGGCAGCACCGATACGCGCGTGGGCCGCTCCTGGGGCGGCGTGACCGCCAACGGCGGACGTGCCGAGATGAGTTCGGACGATGCCCGCACCGGCGTCTACGCCTATGGCGCCCTGCACAGCCTGCAGGGCCACAACGTGGAATCGAACACGCGCGTGGAACTGGGCGGCGGCGCCTACCAGTACCTGACCAACGGCAACGACGAGAAGATGACGGCAGGCGTCTCGGCCACCCTCATCAGCTACGCCAACAACCAGAACTTCTACACCTATGGTCACGGCGGTTACTTCAGTCCGCAAGCCTACCTGGGACTGGGCGTGCCGGTGACCTGGGCCAAGCGCACCGACCGCTTCAGCTTCCAGCTCAAGGGCTCGGCTGGGGTGCAGTACTTCCGCCAGGATGGTGCCGATTACTTCCCCACCGATGCCGCCCTGCAAGCGGCCAGCGGCAAGAGCTACGCCCAGCAGACCAAGACCGGCATCGGCTACAGCCTGGAAGGCAGCGGCGAATACCGCTTCGCGCCGCGCCTGTTCGTGGGCGGCACGCTGCGCCTGAACAATTCGAGCGACTTCCGCGAACTCAATGTCGCCATGTACCTGCGTTATACCCTGGAGGACATGCAGGGCAGTTTCCTGACCTTGCCGGTCAGCCCGTATCGTTCGCCGTATTCCAACTGATTTGACTGAACACTTTTTGATAGAGAGATCGCCATGGCAGCTGCATCCATCCTCGCTGGTCTGAGTATCCTGGTCCTGGGCGAAAGCCACATGAGCCTGGCCGACCACCTCACCGAACCCCTCAACGCCAAGCTGGTCCAGATGGGCGCCAAGGTCCATTCCATCGGCGCCTGCGGCGCCAGCGCCGGCGACTGGCTGACCACCAAGAAGGTCGATTGCGGCGCCGAGCAGATCGACAACGGCAAGATCCAGATCAAGGGGCGCGATGCCACCACCACGCCCATCACCGAGCTCATCGCCAAGGACAAGCCGGACCTGGTCGTGCTGGTCATCGGCGACACCATGGCCTCCTACGACAAGCCCGACTTCCCCAAGGCCTGGGCCTGGCAAAGCGTGACCAGCCTGACCAAGGCCATCGCCGCCACCGGCACCAAGTGCGCCTGGGTCGGCCCGGCCTGGGGCAAGGCCGGCGGCATGTACCACAAGAACGATGCGCGTACCGAACTGATGTCGCGCTTCCTGGCGGCCAACGTGGCGCCCTGCACCTACATCGATTCGCTGACCATGTCCAAGCCCGGCCAGTGGATCACCACCGATGGCCAGCACTTCACCGTGGCCGGCTACAAGTCCTGGGGCGCAGCCATCGGCGATGCGCTGGGCAAGCTGCCGGCCGCTGCCGTGAGTGCCAAGGGCGGCAAGAAATGAGCGCGCTGCGCGTACTGGCGGCCAGCATCGCCCTGCTGGGCTGCGGCGTAGCGATGGCAGCCGATATTCCCTTGTATCCGACCGGCCCGGCCGAGGATGCCGCCTTCATCCGCTTCATCAACGCCACCAGCGAGCCGCTGCAAGTGGTGGCCCGCAAGGGCCAGCCGCCCTTGAAGCTGGAGGCCGCCAAGCCGGTCTCGTCGTTCTTCCCGGTGCAGGCCAAGTCCACCATCAAGGGCACGCTCACCGTCGGTGCCAGGAGCCTCGAGCTGGGCGTGCAAGCCAAGCCGGGCGAGTTCGCCACCGTGGTGGTGCTGCCTGACGCCAAGGGCATCCGCCAGGTGACGGTCCAGGACAATCCGGATGACTTCAATGGCCTCAAGGCCTCGCTGGCCTTCTTCAACCTCGACGCCTCCTGCAGCGGTGCCGCATTGCGTCCGGCTGGCCGTACTGCCGACCTGTTCAAGGGCGTGGCGCAAGGCAGCCTGCAGCGGCGCTCCATCAATCCGGTCAAGCTTGCGGTGCAACTGGTCTGCGGCGGCAGCAACACCGGTCCTGCCCTGGATCTGGGCGAGCTCAAGGCGGGCGAGCGCTACAGCGTGCTGCTGCTGCCCTCGGCCAGTGGTCCGCGATTGCTGGCGACCACCGACAAGCTGGCCAATTGAGTGATTCATCGACGTTGACTGCGCCACGCCATGGTCTTTGCCTCGCTTGAATTCCTCACGCTGTTCCTGCCGCTGTTCCTGCTGGTCTATGCACTGGCGCCGCAGCGCGCACGCAATGGCGTGCTGCTGGCGGGCAGCTGGCTGTTCTACGGCTGGCTGAGCCCGCTGTTCCTGTCGCTGCACGTGGTGCTGACCATCGTGGCCTGGGTCGGCGGGCTGTGCGTCGATCGGGCCCGGGAGCAGGGCGGCCAGCGCCGTCCCGTGCTGCTGATCGCTCTGGTGGTCTTCAATACGGCCGTGCTGGTCTGGTACAAGTACGCCAACATCGTCGCCGCCACCCTGAGCGAGGTGATGCAGCATTACGGTGCCCTGCCGCTGGCCTGGCAGAAGGTGGCGCTGCCGGCCGGACTGTCCTTCATCGTGCTGCAGGCCATCTCCTACCTGGTGGACGTGCAGCGCCGCACGGTGGCGGTGGAGCGCAGCTTCATCAATTACGCCACCTACATTTCCATGTTCGGGCACTCCATTGCCGGACCCATCATCCGTTATGACTGGGTACAGCGCGAGTTGCGCCAGCGCTGGTTCAACCGGGAGAATTTCTCCCTGGGTGCGCGCCGCTTCATGGTCGGCATGGCCATGAAGGTGCTGGTGGCCGATACCCTCTCGCCGCTGGTCGATGCCGCCTTCCACCTGGAACATCCGGCGCTGGTGGATGCCTGGATCGGCTGCCTGGCGTATTCGATGCAGCTGTTCTTCGATTTCTCCGGTTACAGCGCCATGGCCATCGGCCTGGGCCTGATGCTGGGCTTCCACTTTCCCGAAAACTTCAACCATCCTTATCTGGCCGGCAGCATCCAGGATTTCTGGCGGCGCTGGCACATCTCGCTCTCCAGCTGGCTGCGCGATTATCTCTACATCGGCCTGGGCGGCAACCGCCACGGGGTCTGGAAGACCTATCGCAACCTGTTCCTGACCATGGCCATCGCCGGACTCTGGCACGGTGGCGACAGCTGGAACTACCTGCTGTGGGGCTCGGCCCACGGTGTGGCGCTGTGCATCGATCGCGCCTGGTCGCGCTCGTCGCTGCCGGCCATCCCCTCCTGGCTGGGCCATGCGCTCACGCTGCTGTTCGTGTGCCTGGCCTGGACTCTGTTCCGCGCCCCCGATTTCGACACCGCCCTGGCCATGTATGCGGGCCAGTTCGGCCTGCATGGACATGGCCTGAGCGATGCGCTGGCCGTGATGCTGCGTCCGGTACAGGCGCTGGCTGTACTGCTGGGCCTGTTCTGGATCGTGGCACCGCTGTGGCAGTCGGCGCTGGAGGCACGCTGGGGCAGGCGCGCGCTCTATCTCTGGTTCGTGCAGCTGTGGCCGATTGCGGCCTTCCTGCTCTCCTTCGCACTGATCGCCAGCCGCGAGACCGTTCCTTTCCTTTATTTCCAGTTCTGAGTCCACGATGAGCACGCCTCCCGTTTCCGCTGCGCATACGCCCCCTGAGCCCAGCGCCATGGCGCGCCGGGCCAGCCGCTGGGCCGGTAGCGCGCTGGCCGCCGTGCTGTGTGCCGGATTGCTCTCCTGCGGCTGGCTGGTGTATGCCGGCAAGATCGACTGGCTGCCTGCCCGCTGGACGCGCGAGGATGCCTTGCACGGCGAGCTCACGCATCTGCTGGCCAAGCAGCTCTCCAATGCCTGGCTGCCTGACCAGGCCGCCAGACTGGAACGTGCCGGCAGCTGGTTGCTGCTGGGCGATACCGGCCCGCGCGTGCGGGTGGGCTGTCCCGGCTGGCTGTTCCTGGCCGAAGAATTGCAGGTCAATCACCACGCCCAGGCCAATGCCCAGGCCAAGCGCGCCGCCGTGCTGGCGATCCGCCAGGCGCTGGCGCGTCGTGGCATCGGGCTGCTGGTGGCAGTGGTGCCGGACAAGAGTCGCATTGCCGCCAATGCCTTGTGTGGCCTGACGCGCCCCCCCGAATTGAATACCCGCGCAGCGCTCTGGGTGGCCGGTCTGCAGCAGGCCGGCGTGAGCGCCATCGATCTGGCCGCCACGCTGGCGCCGCTGGGAACGGCGGCCTATTTGCATACCGATACCCACTGGAACGAGGCCGGTGCCCGCGCGGCGGCCCAGGTGATTGCCGCGCGCATCGTCGCATCCGGTTTCCATGCCACGCCCGAGCAAGCCTACTCCGCCCAGCCCGGCCCCATGGCGCGTCGTCCGGGTGACCTGGTGCATCTGGCCGGTCTGGACTGGCTGCCGCTGCGCTGGCAACCGACCCCGGAAAGCGTGGCCGCCACGGTCTTCACGGAAGTGCCCGGTGCAGGGGCCGGGCAGGGCGCTGCCACCAAGGGCGGCGATGATCTCGACGACCTGCTGGGCGACAGCCAACTGCCCAACGTGGCCTTGATCGGCACCTCCTTCTCGCGCAATTCCAACTTCCTGGGCTTCCTGCAGCAAGCCCTGGGCGCGAAGATCGGCAGCTTCGCCAGGGATGGCGGCAAGTTCTCCGGCAGCGCCCGCGAGTACTTCGCCAACCCGGCCTTTACCCAGACCCCGCCCAAGCTGGTGCTATGGGAAATCCCCGAGCGTGACCTGCAGACGCCCTATGAGCCCATCACCCTGGCACCTGGCCCCGTGAGCCAGCATTAAGCCTGGCTTAATGCTGTCACTACGGGCATTAATGTTGCGTTAATGCAATAAATCATTTCCTTTCCGCTGCATTTTCCGTTGCCCCATCGTCCGCTTTGCTGGAGGCTGCCCCGCGGGCCTGCTAAACTTGCCGGTCCGCCCACTGACCGGGCCAGGACCCAGGCTTGTGCCTGGTCAACCGCCACGACAAATTGACAGAAGAATTCGACCCCGCTCCCCTTGCGGACGAGCATGAATCCGGCTCCTTCGAGAGCTACTTCCGCGATCCTTCGCAAGCCGCCGAAGCGCCCCTGGCCTGGGGCCTGGGCCAGCGGCTGGACGTGCTGGACGCGCTGCGCGGCCTGGTCTCCGGCGGCCAGGCGGCGGCGCGCCTGCGCATCTGGATGTTCCTCGAACTGGCGGCGCAGCCGCAGGGCCGCCTGCAGCGCGAGGACCTGAACCAGCTCTTCTATGCCTTGAAGCCCGAGGCCATGGAAGCGGCCTTGAAGCGCCTGCGCGACCTGGACCTCCTGGTCTGGGATGCCACCGGCCAGGATTACCAGCTCTCGCCCATCGCCCAGCAGGTGCAAGCCCTGCTGGCTCCGCTCACGCGCGCCGTCGGCGAGGATGACGAGATGGCCGCGCTGCTCTCTCAGGTCGCCGGTGCGCAGGCACTGGGCCTGTCTGACGCCAGCCAGATCCGTCACCTGCATGCCCAGCTGGCGCGCCTGCACGATCAGTTCGCCGATGCCATCGCCAGCGGTTCGGAAGCCCTGCTGCGCCAGGCTCAGCCGCGTTTCGAGCGGGCCTTGAAACTGGTCAACCGCGCCGGTGAAGCGCTGACTGCGCTCATCCGCAGCGAGCATGCCGACGCCCGTCTGGAGCGCGAAGCGCGCGCCCTCGGCAATGGCCAGGCGCGCCTCTTGACCATGGCCAGCCAGTTCACCCGCGCCCTGCAACAGGCTGACCGTCAGCGCGTCACCCTGGGCAGCACCGGCGTGACCAGTTCGGATGTGCGGCGCTGGCTGCAGGCGCATGCGGACTTGTCCTCGCTGATGGGGGAGGCGCTCTCCATGGGCGTAAAACCGGTCTTCGTCAGTGGCCATGAATTGCTGGACGTGGCCGAAGGCGAGTTCGAGCGCGACCGCCCCGATGCCCAACGCTCGCAAGGTTTGCCGCCTCCGGCCCAGGCCGTGGAAGGCAAGATCGAGGCCCTGCGCATGCCCGCCGAGCTGGGCGAGCTGATTGGACAACTCACGCGCCTGGGCGTCCTGCCGGAAGGCGAGGAGGCCGCCGAGCTGCAACCGCAGCCGCTGAGCACGGTGGTGCTGGGCGGCAGTTTCGGCAAGGCGGCCTATCGCCTGCAACTGCTGCCGCTCCTGGGCGACGCCCAGGCGCGCACCCTGCAAGGGCAGACCGGCGACCTGGCACGCCTGCCGTGGCAAGCCGGTTTCCTGCCGCGTGTCGATAAAGTCGATGACCCCGATGTCGCCGCCATGAGCGCCGGGGCCGTCCATCCAGATCCATCCCGGGAAAGACCGAATGAGTGAGACCCTAGACGAGGCCGGCCTGTTGGCCGCCGAACTGCTGGCGCGCCGCTGGCTGCCCCGCAAGCACCCGCGCGTGCGCCGCGCCCTGGTCGATGCCGACCTGTGGCAAGCCCTGCAGGACCGCCTGGCCCAGGTCGGCCTGCGCCTGGTGGACAACATCCACGCCGACCACATCAGCGTGGTGCTGGTGCGTCCGGCCGAATCCGCCGTCTTCGGCGAAGCCGGCATGAATGCCAACAACAACCTCGATCTGCCGCGTGACGCCATCTCGCTCTTGGTAGTGCTGTGGGCACTGATCGTATTGCCCAAGCGCGAGCGCCAGTCGGCGCGCGCCGCCGGCGACGACGCCCAGCAGCAGGACGAGATGTTCCAGACTGAAAAGCCCATGCCCAGCGCCGCCGAGGTCAGCCCGGTGGTGTCCTATACGGCACTGCTGGCCGACTTCGGCAACCAGCTCGGCAAGAAGACGCGCATGGACACCAACCTGCGTCGCCTGGAAGCCCACGGCTTCATCGTGCGCCGTGGCGTGGACATCGCCGAAGGTCCCTTGCTGGACCTGCTGCTGGACTACGATGCCCTGGCCCCACGCATTCTTGACGGTGCCTTAGGCGACGTGCTGGCCCGCGCCACGGTGCGCGACGAGAGTGGTGCCGCGCAGGCCGAGGCCGATGCTGCCGATGAATCATCCGAAGAGGGAGACGCCTGATGTTCCACCTGCAATCGCTGGAACTGTTGCAGTGGGATTATTGCCAGCGCCTGACGCTGCCCCTGGACGGTTCCATCATCACCATCGCCGGGCCCAACGGGTCCGGCAAGACCACGCTGCTCGATGCCATGCGCACCCTGCTGGGCCTGGATTGCTCGGGCGGGCGCAGCTACAAGACCTATGCCCGCCACGCCAATGCCGATACCACCTGGCTGCGCGCGACGGTGGACAACCGCCCGCATGGCCGCCAGAGCTCGACCCGCCCGTTCGCGCGCAACCTGCTCTATGCGGACCAGGTCACGCTGGCCTGCCGCATCGAACGCAACGGCGGCGACTGGCAGCGTCGCTACTGCATGAGCGATGGCGACGTCGCCATCGAAACCCTGGCGCAATTGCCCGAGAAGGATTGGCTGGGCCTGGACCACTGGCGCAAGCGTCTGGAAGGAGCCGGCCTGTCGCGCGCGATTGCCCGCGTGCTGGCGCTGGAGCAGGGCCAGACCGACCGCCTGTGCGAATTCTCTCCCAAGGAATTATTGCGCCTGGTCTTTGAAGTCTTTGGTGACCAGGAAGTGCTGGACCGCTACGAAGAAGCCCGTCGCCATCAACGCGACCTGGCCGCCGAGGTCACGCTGGCCGAACAGGAACTGGCCTACAGCGAAGCGCAACTGGCACAGCTGGACAGCCGCGTGACCCTGTATCGCCAATACCAGGGCAAGCTGCGCGAACGCGAGATGCTGTCCACCGAAGTCATTCCGGTATTGCGCTGGCACGAGGAGCGGCAGGGCACGGCCACGCGCCTGCGCGAACTGCATCGCCAGCGCCTGCACCACCATCATCTGCGCCGCCAGCGCAGCAGTGACACCCTGCTGCTGTCCTCGCTGCTGACACAGCAACAGGCTGCGCGCGAGAAGGTCGCCACGCTGGAGCGCGACAAGGCCGATGCCCAGCAGGCCCAGCAAAAGGCGCGCGACGCCGAAAAACCCGTGGAAGAACTGGTCAAGCAGGCCGATGAACTGCTGGCCCTGTCTGCCGTGGAAGGTGATGCCACGCAACTGCTGGCGCGCGTGGATGAACTGGAACAGCAGAAGAACACGCTGCACGACCGCTGGCGCGATCTGGAGCAGCAGCGCAAGGACGCCAGCGGCGCGCTGGAGCGCCTGACCGGACAACGCCAGGCCCCGCGCCCGAACGACGTGCAGCAGTTCACACGGGCCTTGCGTCAGGCCGGTATCGCCCATCATCTGCTGGCCGACGTGATCGAGATTGCCGACGACCACTGGCGTGCCGCAGCCGAAGGCGTCTTGCGCGCCTCGTGCTGGGTAGTGGTGCTGGACGATCCCAAGGATGAAGCTGCCGCCATGGCCCTGGCCGAGCGCGAGCGCTATCGTCACTACGTCGTAGCCGACGCCGCCACGGCCAGCGCGCAGCCGCCGGCAGAGAGTCTCCTGGCGGTGCTGCGTTTCTCGGCCAAGGCACCGTCCTGGCTGCTGCGCCAGCTGGCGCAGATCCGCCGCGTGGCCGATACCGTGGAAGGTGCGCGCAACGGCGGCGAATGGATCACGCCGCAAGCCTACTGGCGCGATGGCCGCGGCGGGCGCAGCGTGTGGCGCGACCCGGGCGACTACCAGTTCGGCGCGGCGGCACTGGCGGCGCGTCAGACCTCCATCCAGAAACGCCTGGCCACGCTGGACGAGCAATTGACGGACGTGGTCCTGAAGCAGAGCGACATCAAGCGCCAGCTCGACGCCGCCAAGAAAGCCACCGAGGGCCACCTCGCCGCAGAGGCGCTGGCGAAGCGAAGTGAAGAATTCGAACAGGCACGCCGCCAGTTGCCGGCCCTGCGTCAGGCGCGGGTGGCTGCCAGTGAACGTTGGGGTCAGCTGGATGCCCGGCACGCCGAGGCCATCGAACAGCGCACCATCCTCGATGGCAAGCTCGATGCCCTGCAACGCCGCCTGCGCGACAGCGAAGGGGATCTTGCCGGGCAGGAGCGTGAATGGCGTGCACGTCACGATGAGCAGCGCGCACGTGCGCTGGCCTCGCGCGCACAGAAGAGCCGCTTCCCGGCGCACTGGATTGTCGCGGCGACGGTGCAGGCTTTGTACGAGAAATACACCAACGCCAAGCAGGCCGAGTTGCGCATGGCTTCGGTGGAGAACGAACTGGAGAGCGGCCAGTGGGAGAAGGACGGTACGGTCGAGGACAAGCACCTCATCATGCAGGGCACGGTGGGCAACCAGCGCAATGAACTGGATGCGCGCAAGATCAGCAATCACCAGGCCGAGGAAGCCGTGGGCAATGCCCGCGAACGCTACATCGACGTGCTGCGCGCCACCGTGCGTCGCTATCGCAAGAACATCGTCGACCTGGGCGCGCTGGCCGGGGTGGTGGTCAGCGCCGACCTGCCGCATCTGGACAATGACGACACCATCCTGCGCCAGGCCGAACTGAAGGTCAGTTTCAACTTCGACGGCAAGGGCGAGATCGGCCTGAACGACGGTGAAGCCTCGGGTGGCCAGCAGGTCATCAAGTCGCTGATCCTTCTGGTGGGCTTGTTGAAGGACGACGACATGCCGGGTGGTTTCGTCTTCATCGACGAACCCTTCGCCCACCTGGACGTGCGCAACATCCAGCTGGTCGGCAACTTCCTCAAATCGACCCGTGCGCAATACGTGCTCACCACGCCGATCACGCACAACGTCGAAGTCTTCGAGCCGGCCGATATCACGCTGGTCACGTCGAAGAAACCGCGCGAGGCGCGCTGGGCGCCGCCCATTGGCGTGTTGCAGCGGCGCTTGCGGTTGGATGCGTAAGAGGGGGCAGCATGAGTCATTTGGTCGCGAGGCCCATCGGTAAAAGACGTCGAGACGGTACAGAGTTTCAGGTGCGGGAGGCATCAGGAGCGGTTCCCTCGGTGCTGAGACATTTCGAGCCGAATCAAATGGCTGCACTGCGCCTGTGGGTGGACGAAGATGACTCCAAGCCGCACAAGCGAGAGAGCTTGCTGAAGATTGCCATGAAGAAGATCGACGGTTTTAGACTTGAAGACGGCGATCTGTTGGTCGAGCATCTTTTGCAAGATGGCTGGGTGATCTGCACTGAGATCAGAAAACCAAAGCGTGACTGGCAATGGGTGAGTCTTGCCTGGCGCGACTTGACCAAACTGCAGTCCTTGTTGGGGGTGAGTGGCACCCTCGGACGCCAGCAACAACGCCAGACGCATCTGTCTCAAGCCAAAGAGCAGCTCATCGCCCGTCTCGACAGTTTTGCGCAAGGCGATACCGATCCTTACCTTAACGATGAGTTGGCCCAGGCCATTGAAGAGCTGGAAAAAGCCAAGACGCTCACGCCCGATGCCTTGAAGCGACGCCTGGATCTGATGTTCCAGGTGGCGCACTGGCGCGATAGTGGTCAGCAGGGGATGCGTCAGGACTTTGCCTTGTCCGTGCGGGATGGGACCAAGGCCATCGAGGCCAATGAATGGAAGTGGCTGGATACGGTCTTCGATCTTGAACGCCTGGGTATCAGCCGCTTTGCCCAGACCGCATGGCTGGCAGGGGAGGTGGAGCTGTGCTGGTCAAATCGCAAGATGGAATTGTCCGCCGTCCATTTTCTGGGCATTCCCCTCAAGGACATGCAGCACCTGGAGCGGCTTGAGGGGGTGCAGCAATGGTGGCTGATCGAGAACCGGACCAGTTTTGAACGCAATGCGCGCAAGCTTCCTCACGGTACGCTTCTGCTCTGGATGCCGGGACGCCCCTCGTTGGGATGGCAGGCGATGATGGCCCATTTGCTGACCAAGGCGCCATGCCCGGCCTGGATCAGCGCTGATGCCGATCCGGCTGGCGTGGATATCGCGTGTGCGGTCGGTCGTCTGTGGGAGCAAGCCGGCCTGACCTGGGAAGCGCATCAGATGAGCAGTGTCGAGTTGACACAGACCAAACAGAAGTGGGACTTGACGCCACGAGATCGCTTGCTGCTGCAAAACTTGCTGGCACGTGAAACACTGCCGGCCACACTGCGCACCTTGTGCGAAACCATGCAACGCGAAGACCGCAAGGCCGAGCAGGAAGCCTGGCTTTAAGTTTTTATCGGGGGACTGGAGCCCCCGCTTCACCTTCTCACATTCCTTCCGTCAGGAACTGCACCACCGCCTGCGTGAAGGCACGGGGCTGTTGCTGGTTGGAAATGTGGGCCGCATCGAATTCCACATACAGCGCTCCGGGGATGCTGGCGCGCATGAACTGTGCATCGGCCGGGGGCGTCGGCACGTCGCCACTGCCGGCAATGACCAGCGTGGGCGCACGGATGCCTGCAATCGCTTCTCTCAGATCATTGTCGCGCACCGCGGCACAGGCGCCTGCGTAGCCTGCGGCCGGGGTGGCCAGCAGCATGGCGGTCAGGTCCTGGACCTGCTGCGGATGCTGCGCTGCATACTCGGGCGTCAGCCAGCGCGAGACCACGGCGGCGGCAATGGCAGAGAGGCCATCACGCTGCACCGTCTCGATGCGACTGTTCCAGGCGTCCGCCGTGCCGATCCTGGCGCCCGTGTTGCAGAGGATCAGTTTGTTCACACGCTCGGGATGATGCACCGCCAGCCACATGAAGGTGCTGCCGCCCATGGAGAGTCCGCAGAAGTGCGCTTGCGCAATCTCCAGCTGGTCCAGCAGGGCGATCACGTCGCTGCCCAACTGGGTGATGGTGTAAGGGCCGGGCGTGACCTCGGACTGGCCGTGACCACGCGTGTCGTAGCGCAGCACGCGGAAGTGCTTGCTCAGTTCGGCAATCTGCGGATTCCACATCGCCAGCGAGGTGCCCAGCGAGTTGGACAGCACCAGCACCGGCAGGGCGGCGTCGCCGTCGAGCTGGTAATGCAGTTTGATTCCGTTCAGGGTTGCGAAGGGCATGAGTAAATCCTTGGCCCGCGCCACCGGACGGTGGGTGCGGGCGTGTGTGAATCAAAAAGCGTCAGATGCGCCGGGAATCAGCCAATCTGCGCGATGGCCGAGGGATGCTGGGTCAGCGGTGTGACCGAAATGGTCATGAACGGGTAGAGCGGCAGGGCCGAGAGGATGTTGTGCAGCTCATCATTGCCGGACACATCGAAGATGCTCACGTTGGCATACTGACCGACCACGCGCCACAGATCGCGCCACTTGCCTTCACGCTGCAGCTTCTGTGACATCTCCTTCTCATCCTTCTTCAACTGGTCGGCCACGGCCTTGTCGAGCGTGGCGGGAATGTTGACCTGCATTTGAACCATGAACAGCATGATGTTTGCTCCGTTGTCGTTATAGGGGATGTTGCGATGTTCGATAGTCGAACATAAATCCTTTATTCGCACAAACCAGTGTAGGCGTCCGTGCTTGGACCTGTCAACTTGGGCAGACGGTTTCTCCGCGTCAACAGCGATCCGCCTGTCGCTGCGGCGCCGTCTCCATGCGGCTCAGTCGCGTCGTTCGGGAATCGGAAAGCCGGTGGCCGGGAAGGAGCTGGTCTCGATATCGAGCCAGGCCGGGCGCTCGGCATACATGTCGGCCACCAGTTGCTTGATGGCCTCGATGTACCAGGCATTGTCGTTGATGCGGTGGGTCAGGATGATGGGCGAGGTCGCGCGGGGATCGTCGATGAGCCGGTAATGCAGGTCATTGCGCAGCCGTGCCGAGGCCGGGATCAGGCACAGCCCCGATTCGGCCGCCACCAGGCCCAGCGCGGTCTGGATCTCGCGCACTTCATGCACTTCGGCCGGGTGGATGTCCTGGTCGTTGAGCAGACTCAGGATGTGGTCGGCGAAACTGGGGCGCGGCTCCTTCGGATAGACGATCAGCTTCTGCCCGTGGACTTCCTTGAGGTTCACGCGCTGCTGGCTGGCCGCCAGCGGGAAGGAGGGCGGGATCGCCAGCACCAGTTTTTCCTCGCGCAGGACGATGCGCGCCACCGTCGCGTCATTGCTGCGGATACGCCCGAAGCCGACGTCGATGCGGCCCGACTTGAGGGCGGCAAACTGCTGCATCGAGGTCAGCTCCAGCAACTGGATGTCCACCTCCGGGTAGTGCTGGCGCAGCTTGCGCACCAGCACCGGCAGGCCGCCATAGAGGGTCGAGGCG
This sequence comes from Herbaspirillum sp. C9C3, assembly GCF_013359625.1. Taxonomy (NCBI): domain Bacteria; kingdom Pseudomonadati; phylum Pseudomonadota; class Betaproteobacteria; order Burkholderiales; family Oxalobacteraceae; genus Herbaspirillum; species Herbaspirillum sp. C9C3. The sequence goes on along the minus strand of NZ_JABFMQ010000013.1, from coordinate 36,950 downwards.
ACGAAGCCGATGGACAGCGTCTGGCGCTGGTTCAGGCCGATCTGCTGGGTGGCGTTCTTGAGTTGTTCCAGGCGATTGAGGATCTGCAACGCCTGCTCATAGAACACCCGACCGGCTTCGGTCAGGCGCAGCGGACGGCTGTTGCGCAAGATCAGCTGCACCCCCAGTTCTTCCTCCAGCAGCTGGATCTGGCGCGACAGCGGCGGTTGCGCGATGTGCAGTTGTTCCGAGGCGCGGGTGAAGTTGCGCGTATTGGCCACGGCCACGAAGTATTTCAGTTGTCTGATGTCCATGGCGGAAAATCATATCTCACAGAAACTAATGATGTCTAATTCTTTGATTTTTATAGGAGGCGTTGGAAACTATATAAAAAAGGTATGAAACTAGACGAATTTAGTGTTGGCAATGGCAGGGCTTCCGGGTGTTCAATGCAGTCCATGGATACCCCACAACACCTTCACGCTGCGGCCCCGGCCCTGATCGACCGGGTCGAGACCTTCCTGGTCGATCTGCCGACCATCCGCCCGCATCAATTGTCCATGGCGACGATGAACGGCCAGACCCTGATGCTGGTACGTCTGTACTGCTCCGACGGTACCGTCGGCGTGGGGGAGGGCACCACCATTGGTGGCCTGGCCTATGGTGCCGAATCGCCCGAGGGCATGAAGCTGGCCATCGATACCTACTTCGCGCCGCTGCTGCTGGGGGCCGACGCCGGCCTGATCCCGGCCATCATGGCGCGCCTGAACAAGGCCATTTGCGACAACCGCTTTGCCAAGTGCGCCATCGAGACTGCGCTCTTCGATGCGCTGGGCCAGCGCACCGGCCTGCCGGTCTCGCAGCTGCTCGGCGGCCGTGCCCGCGAAAGCCTGCCGGTCGCCTGGACCCTGGCCTCGGGCGACACCGCCAAAGATATCGACGAAGCCGAACGCATGCTGGCCGCGCGTCGTCACAGGATTTTCAAGCTCAAGATCGGTCGCCGCGACGTCGATGCCGATGTGGCCCATGTGGCCGCCATCAAGAAGGCGCTCGGTGATCGTGGCGCGGTGCGGGTGGATGTGAACATGGCCTGGAGCGAACTGGAGGCCCAGCGCGGTCTGGCCGGTCTGGTCGATGCCGGCTGCGAACTGGTGGAGCAACCGGTGGCTTCGGCCCAGGCGCTGGCGCGCCTGAAGGGCAAGCACGCCATCGCCATCATGGCCGATGAGTCGCTCACCGGTCCGGCCTCGGCCTTTGCGCTGGCGCGCATCGGCGGGGCGGACGTGTTTGCGATCAAGATCGAACAATCCGGTGGCCTGCGTGCGGCCCAGCAGGTGGCCGCCATCGGCGACGCGGCCGGCATCGAGCTCTACGGCGGCACCATGCTGGAAGGGGCCATCGGCACCATCGCCTCGGCGCATGCTTTTGCCACCTTCCGTGAATTGCAGTGGGGGACGGAATTGTTCGGCCCGCTGCTGCTGACCGAGGAAATCCTGGCCGAGCCTTTGCGCTATCAGGATTTCGAACTGGCCATTCCCAACCGCCCTGGCCTGGGCATCGTGCTGGACGAAGAGCGTGTGCAATACTTCCGGCGCGACCGCAGGCAAGGGGCGACAGTGACAGCAGTGAGGCCGGCCACCCTGGCCGGATAAAACAAGAAAAGCACTTTCCCCATCAACAAGATCAATTAGGAGACTCAACATGGCAGCCAAGATTTTCAGCACCCCCGAAGTTCAGGACTTCCTGCGTCTGGCTAGCGGCCTCGATACCGAAGGCGGCAGCCCGCGCACCAAGCAGATCGTGCATCGCATCCTGTCCGATTTGTTCAAGACCATCGAAGACCTGGAGATTACCTCCGACGAATACTGGGCTGGCGTGGCCTACATCAACCGTCTGGGCGCGGCCAGCGAAGCCGGTCTGCTCTCGCCCGGCCTGGGCCTGGATCGCTTCCTGGACATGCGCATGGATGCCGAAGACGCTGCCCTGGGCATCACCGGCGGTACCCCGCGCACCATCGAAGGACCGCTGTACGTGGCCGGCGCGCCGGTGACGCAGGGCTTCGCGCGCCTCGACGACGGCAGCGACCAGAGCGGCCAGACCATCATCATGCACGGCACCGTCTACGGCGCTGACGGCAAGCCCATGGCGGGCGCGCAGGTCGAAGTCTGGCACGCCAACACCAAGGGTTTCTATTCGCACTTCGATCCGACCGGTGAGCAGAAGCCCTTCAACATGCGCCGCACCATCATCACCGATGCCCAGGGCCGCTACAAATTCCGCAGCATCATGCCGGCCGCCTATGGCTGCCCGCCGGCCGGCCCCACCCAGGGCCTGCTGAACCAGCTGGGCCGCCACGGCAACCGTCCGGCGCACATTCACTTCTTCGTCACGGCGGACGGCCATCGCAAGCTGACCACGCAGATCAACATCGACGGTGATCCGCTGATCTATGACGACTTCGCCTATGCCACCCGCGAGGGCCTGGTGCCGCCGCTGGTCGAGCGCACCGATGCGGCCAGCATCAAGGCCGAAGGACTGGAAGGTCCGTTCGCCGAGATCGTCTTCGACATCAGCCTGACCGCACTGGTCAACGGTGCCGACAACCAGGTCGTGGACCGTCCGCGCCTGGCCGCCTGATCCCCTGATCGTTCTGCGCCAGCCGGGCTGGCGCACGACTGTCCCCTCCCCGCCGACAGACTTGCCGCGATGCCTTGCAGCGCGGCAGGCGGGGTGCACCCTGGAGAACCTGACATGACCACCCTTGCCGCCGCCGACAAGTACGAAGAGGTCGAACGCCTGCTCGACACCGCCCTGGACGAAGACGCCACCAACGGCATCTTCCGCTGCCGCCGCGACATCTTCACCAATGCCGACCTGTTCGAGCTGGAGATGAAGCACCTGTTCGAATCGAACTGGGTCTACCTGGCCCATGAGAGCCAGGTCCCCGAGATCAACGATTACTACAGCACCTGGATCGGCCGCCAGCCGGTGGTGGTCACCCGTGACAAGAACGGCGAACTGCATGCCGTCATCAATGCCTGCGCCCACAAGGGGGCCATGCTGTGCCGTCGCAAGCATGGCAACAAGAGCAGCTTCACTTGCCCCTTCCACGGCTGGACTTTCTCCAACAGCGGCAAGCTGTTGAAGGTCAAGGACGAGAAGACCACCGAATATCCGGTCTCCTTCAACAAGAACGGCTCGCATGACCTGACCCGCGTGGCGCGCTTCCAGAACTATCGCGGCTTCCTCTTCGGCAGCCTCTCGGAAGACGTGCAGCCGCTGGAAGAGTACCTGGGCGAGACCCGCGTCATCATCGACCAGATCGTTGACCAGGCCCCCAACGGCCTGGAAGTCCTGCGCGGCAATTCCAGCTACCTCTATGACGGCAACTGGAAGATGCAGATGGAAAATGGTTGCGATGGTTACCATGTCAGCTCGGTGCACTGGAACTACGCTGCCACCATGAGCCGCCGCAAGGAAGGCGGCACCAAGGCCACCGACGCCAACAACTGGAGCAAGGCGGTGGCCGGGGTATATGGTTTCGAGAACGGTCACATCCTGCTGTGGACCAATACCCTGAACCCGGAAGTGCGCCCGATCTGGAACCAGCGCGAAGAACTGGCCGCCCGCGTGGGACAGGCGCGCGCCGATACCATCGTGGCACAGACGCGCAACCTGTGCCTGTATCCCAACGTGTTCCTGATGGACCAGTTCGGTACGCAGATCCGCGTGGCCCGTCCGATCAGCGTGAACCAGACCGAGATCAGCATCTTCTGCTTCGGCCCCAAGGGCGAGAGCGATGAAGACCGCCGCGTGCGGATTCGCCAGTATGAGGATTTCTTCAATGTCTCCGGCATGGGTACCGCCGACGACCTGGAAGAGTTCCGCGCCTGCCAGGCCGGCTATGCCGGTTCGGCCGTGCGCTACAACGACATGAGCCGGGGTGCGCCGCTGTGGAAGCAGGGCCCGGACGAGAATGCGAAGAAGATGGGCATGAACCCCAAACTGAGCGGTGAGCGCAGCGAGGACGAAGGTCTCTTCGTCTGCCAGCACCACTACTGGACCGAGCAGATGCGCAAGGCCGTCAGCAAGGAACGCGCAGCCGCAGGGCAAGGAGAACAAGCATGAGCCAGCCGACCCGACTCGATGCCGTCTGCGCCTTCCTCTATCGCGAGGCGCGCTATCTCGACGAACGCCAGTGGGAATCCTGGCTGGAACTGTACGCCGCGGACGTCGAATACTGGATGCCGGCCTGGGACGACGACGACCAGCTCACCGAAGACCCGCAGCGCGAGATTTCGCTGATCTACTACGCCAACCGCGATGGTCTGGAAGACCGCGTTTTCCGCATCAAGACCGAGCGTTCCAGCGCCTCCATGCCGGAGCCGCGCACCAGCCACATGATCGCCAACGTGGAGATCCTGGAGGAGACCGATGACGCGCTGGAGGTGCGCTACAACTTCCATACGCTGTCGCACCGCTACAAGATCACCGACCAGTTCTTCGGCACCACCCTGGTGAGCTTGCGCAAGACCGAGGATGGCCTGCGGATCGCGCGCAAGAAGATCGCCCTGAAGAACGACTACATCCGCCAGGTCATCGACGTCTACCACGTCTGACCAGAGCGCAGGAGACATGACATGAGCAGCTATCGCATCGCCCTCAACTTCGAAGACGGGGTGACCCGCATCATCGACTGCGGTCCCAAGGAAAAAGTCCTGGACGCGGCGTTCCGTCAACGCATCAACCTGCCCATGGATTGTTCCGACGGCGTGTGCGGCACCTGCAAGTGCCGCGCCGAAAGCGGGCAGTACGACCTGGGCGACGACTACATCGATGATGCGCTCAGTAGCGACGAAGCCGAGCAAGGCCTGGTGCTGACCTGCCAGATGATCCCGCAATCCGATTGCGTGGTCGCCGTGCCGGTGGCCTCCACCGCCTGCAAGACCGGCAGTGCCAAGTTCAACGGCAAGGTGGCCGAGGTCACCGCCTTCGGTGAGGCGGCCTTCGAACTGGTGCTGGAGGTGGCGGCCGACGCACCGGCTTTCCTGCCGGGGCAATACGTCAATATCGCGGTGCCGGGCAGTGGCCAGCATCGCTCGTATTCGTTCAGTTCGCCCTCGGGCGCCACGCGCATGAGCTTTCTCATCAAGAACGTACCGGGGGGCCTGATGAGCGGCTGGCTGAACAAGGCCGGCGCCGGTGACGCGCTGGAGATGACCGGCCCGCTGGGCAGTTTCTACCTGCGTCCGGTCAACAAGCCCGTGCTGATGCTGGCCGGTGGTACCGGTCTGGCGCCGTTCCTGGCAATGCTGGAGGAGATGGTGCAGCAGGGTGTGCAGCATCCGGTCCACCTGATCTATGGCGTCACGCGCGACCAGGACCTGGTACTGGTGGATCGTCTTGAAGACCTGGCCAAGCGCTTGCCCGGGTTCAGTTTCACCACCTGTGTGGCCGATGCCGCGACCACGCATCCGCGCCAGGGTTACGTGACCCAGCACATGCCGGCCGAGGTACTGCACGATGGCGCAGTCGATGTCTACCTGTGCGGTCCGCCGCCGATGGTGGAGGCGGTGCAGAAGCACTTCCAGTCGCAGGGCTTCGCCCCGGCCAGCTTCCATTACGAGAAGTTCGTCACCAGCCAGCCGGTGGCGGTGGCGGCATGAGCGCAGCGCTCACGCGTGGACGCTTCGCGGGCAAGGTGGCCGTCGTCACCGGCGCGGCCCAAGGCATCCTGCAGGGCGTGGCCATGGGCATCGCCGCTGAAGGCGGCCAGGTCGTGATGGTGGACCGGGCCGACTTCATCCATGACGTTGCGATGCAGGCACCGGACGGACGGGCTACCGGCTGGGTCGCCGACCTCGAAACCTATGCCGGCGCACAGGCCGCGATGGCGCGTGCGATCCAGCTGCATGGTCGCATCGACCTGCTGGTCAACGGCGTGGGTGGTGCCATCCGCATGCGGCCCTTTGCCGAATTCGAGGCCGCCCAGATCGATGCCGAGATCCGCCGTTCGCTCATGCCCACCCTCTACGGCTGCCATGCCGTGCTGCCGCACATGCTGCGGCAGGGGCGGGGCACCATCGTCAATGTCTCTTCCAATGCCACGCGCGGCATACGCCGGGTACCCTATTCGGCGGCCAAGGGCGGTGTGAATGCCATGACCATGGCACTGGCGATGGAATACGGTGAACAGGGCATCCGCGTGGTGGCGACCGCGCCCGGTGGCACGCAAGCACCGCCGCGCCGCGTACCGCGCAATGCGGAAGGCGACAGCGTACAGGAACAGGCGTGGATGCAGCAGGCCGTGCAGCAGGTCACCGATTCCACCTTCTTCAAGCGCTACGCCACGTTGCAGGAGCAGGTCGCGCCCATCCTCTTCATGGCCTCCGATGAGGCCAGCTATATCACCGGGGCGGTGCTGCCGGTGGCCGGTGGTGACAACGGCTGAGCCGCTTGTCCCTCTACACTGAAACGGAGAAACCATGTCTGAACGCCAGGCCATCATTCCCAAGGGAATGGAAGATGTCTACGAAAAAATCGGTTATGCACCCGGCGTATTGGTCGGCGATGTGCTCTACGTTTCCGGCCAGATCGGACGCGGTCCCGACATGCAGCTGGTGGAGCCGCGCGAGGCGCAGATCGTGCAGGCCTTCGAGAATCTGAAACGGGTGGTGGAAACCGCCGGCGGCACCCTGGACGACATCGTCGACCTCTCCACCTTCCATACCGACATGCGCGACCTGCCCTTGTTCATCAAGGTCCGCAACCAGTACCTGAGAAGCTATCCACTGCCTGCCTGGACCGCGACCGGTGCCCACATGCTGGGCGGTGGGCCGGGCTACCTCATCGAGATCAAGGCGGTGGCGCATCTGCGCAAGAAGGGAACTGCCTGATCGACATCGAAAAACGGCAAGGCAACGCTGGAAATCGCAAGAAAAAAGCAAGGCATAACGACACATAACAACGCCAATCCTGCAAGACAAACGACAACGGAGGAGACCCCATGAAAACCCAGGAAGTGAGCCAGATCATCGATGGCGCGCGTTTCACGCAATTCCACTGGATGGTGATGTGCCTGTGCGCATTGCTGCTGGTGTTCGACGGTTATGACCTGTTCATCTACGGCGCCGTGCTGCCGGTATTGATGAAAGAGTGGACCTTGTCACCCGTGCAGGCAGGTGCATTGGGCAGCTATGCACTGTTCGGCATGATGTTCGGTGCCTTCATCTTCGGCCCCCTGGCCGACCGCATCGGCCGCAAGAAGGGCGTGGCGATCAGCTTCGTGCTCTTCAGCCTTTCCACCTTCGCCAGCGGCTTTGCCAGTTCGCCCAACGAGTTCGGCATCTTCCGCTTCCTGGCCGGGCTGGGTTGCGGCGGTCTGATGCCCAATGCCGTGGCCCTGATGAATGAATACGCCCCCAAGCGCCTGCGCAGCACCCTGGTGGCCATCATGTTCAGCGGCTATTCGCTGGGTGGCGTGTTGTGTGCGGGCCTGGGCATCTGGATGCTGCCCCGTTTCGGCTGGCAATCGATGTTCTTCGCTGCGGCCGTGCCGCTGGTGCTGCTGCCGCTGATCCTGTGGAAGCTGCCGGAATCGGTCGGCTTCCTGCTGCGTGCCGGCAAGCAGGAGCAGGCGCGCGCCATGCTGGCGCAGGTGGCGCCGCACGCCGCGCCTGGTGCCGATGTACAACTGGTGCAAGGGGAGGCCAAGCCCTCTGGCGCACCGATGCTGGAGCTCTTCAAGCAGGACCGCACCGTGGGCACGCTGATGATCTGGATCGCCTTCTTCTGCTGCCTGCTGATGGTCTATGCACTCGGCTCCTGGCTGCCCAAGCTCATGGCCAGCGCCGGTTACAGCCTGGGTTCGTCGCTGTCCTTCCTGCTGGCGCTCAACTTCGGTGGCGTGGTCGGCGCCATCGGCGGCGGCTGGCTGGGTGACCGCTTCACCCTGCCCAAGGTGGTGGTGAGCTTCTTCGCGGTCGGCACCGTCGCCATCGCCCTGCTGGGGTTCAACAGCCCCACGCCGGTGCTGTACCTGCTCATCATCGTGGCGGGCGCGACCACCATCGGTACCCAGATCCTGTTGTATGCCAATACCGCCCAGTTCTATCCGCTGGCGATCCGTTCCACCGGTCTGGGCTGGGCTTCCGGTGTGGGTCGCTCGGGTGCCATCGTCGGCCCCTTGCTGGGGGGCGCACTGATGGCGGCGGCGCTGCCGCTGAGCATGAATTTCCTGGTCTTTGCGATTCCCGGCCTGGTGGCGGCGCTGGCCTTCGGCATCTTCCTGCTGCGCTATCGTCACGGGCAGCGCGCCGTGGCGGCCGAGGCGACATCGACCGTGTCGGCTGCCACGATCTCGCGCAGCGTTTAAGCTAGTCATTCAAGCCGGTTCGGCGCCCCGGAGCATCGCTCCATCGGGCGCCGGACCTTTTCCCTTTTGTACGCTGGTGCGGTTGCCTCTGCAAGGAAGCTTCAATGGTTCAACGACAAGGCTCGCTCACCGCCTGGGTGGCGGGGTTTCTGGCAGTACTGATCTCCTATGCCGGCCCGCTGGTGATCTTCGTGCAGGCCGCCCATGCCGGCCAGGTGCCGCAGGCGCAACTGGTGTCCTGGGTGTGGGGGATTTCCATGGGGGCGGGCGTGAGCGGGTTGCTGCTCAGCTGGTGGTTCAAGATGCCCATCATCACGGCCTGGTCGGCCCCGGGCACGGCGCTCTTGCTGAGTCTGTTTCCCGCCATCGGCATGCCGGAAGTAGTCGGCGCCTACCTGATGGCCGCCGTGATCTTGATCGTCATCGGCGTGACCGGCTACTTTGAAAAAATCCTCGCCGTCATCCCCAAGGGCATCGCCGCCGGCATGATGGCCGGCATCCTGTTCCAGTTCGGGGTACAGGCCTTTCGCTCCAGCACCAATGCCCCGCTGATGGTTTCGGCCATGCTGGGCGCCTATCTCGCGGGACGCCGCTGGTGGCCGCGCTACGGCATCGTGGTGGTGGCGTTGACCGGTTTTGCGGTGGCCTTCGCCAGCGGCAGGACCGAACTCGGCGTGTTGCACCTGGAACTGGCGCGGCCCGTCTTCATCGCCCCGCACTTCAGCGTGGGCGTGTTCTTCAGCCTGACGGTGCCGCTCGTGCTGGTGAGCCTGACCGGCCAGTTCCTGCCGGGCATGGCGGTGCTGCAACTGGCGGGCTACCATCCGCCCACGCGCGTCGTGGTCACCGGGACCGCGCTGGCCTCGCTGGTGACGGCCTGCTTCGGCGGCATCACCATCGTGCTTGCCGCCATCACGGCGGCGCTCTGTACCGGCAAGGATGCCCATCCCGAGCCCGGCAGACGCTACGTGGCCGGCATCGCCAACGGCGTCTTCTATCTCATCGGCGGCACCTTCGCGGCATCCATCGTGACGCTCTTTGCCGCCTTCCCCAAGGAACTGATTGCAGCCCTGGCCGGGCTGGCACTGATCGGCGCCATCGTGTCCAACATCCGCCTGATGAGCGAGGACGGCATCCACGCCGAGCCCGCCGTCATCACCTTCCTCGCTACCGCGTCCGGCATGACCCTGTTCGGACTGGGTGCGGCCTTCTGGGGCGTGGTCATCGGCATGGCTGCGCACTGGCTGATCGGCCGCCCCACACAGAAAAAATGAACACAAGGAGACCCCCGATGAAATCGCCGCATGATGTCTTCGATCCGCTGGCCCGCGAGGTGCTGGCCGTGGCGCCGGGCCGCGCGCATGACCTGGCGCGCCTGCGCTTGCTGGCGCACGTTCACGCTGCGCCGACCGTGACGGTGGTCGGCAAGTACAACCACGGCAAGAGCCGACTGCTCAACGAACTGATGGGGCGCGACGTCTTTGCCGTGGCCGACCGGCGCGAGACGGTCACGCTGTCCGAGCATCATCATGCCGAACTGCGCTGGCTGGATGCACCGGGACTGGATGCCGATGTCGCCCTGCAGGATGACAACCACGCCCAGGAAGCCACCTGGCTGCAGGCCGACGTGCGTCTGTTCGTGCATGCGGCCAAGGAGGGCGAACTCGATGCGGCCGAACGTCAGCTGTTGCAGGCTCTGCGCGCGGACCAGCAGCGCACGCGGCGACAGACCCTGTTCGTGCTCACGCAAGTGGACCAGATGAGCGACGAAGACCAACTGACCAAGGTCAGCGCCGCCATTGTTGCGCAGGCGCCGGGGCTCACCCTGCATCCGGTATCCTCGACACGCCATCGCAGCGGCGTGGAAGGCGGAAAATCCCTGCTGCTGCAACGTAGCGGCATCCCTGCACTGCAGGCACTGCTGCGGGAGGTGGTGGAGCAGGTCCCGGGCGCTCGCCAACATGAACGCAGCTTGCTCTTCACGGAGATCGGCCAGCAGCTGCTGCAGCAGCAGGCTGCGCTGGAGAGCGGGCTGCAGACACTGTGCCAGCGCCAGCAACAACAACGCCAGGATTTTGAACAGGGACTGCAGGCCGTGCTGGAAAAAGTGCATCAGGACCTGCTGCCGGTCGTCGAATTTCAAGGGGATGATCCTGCCCTGGTGCCCGATACCGCCGCCGACGAATTCAAGCTCACCGCAGGCAAGCGTGAACGGGCGCGCATCCATGTCGCCTATTCCCGCGCCTGCATCGCCATTCGTGCGCACCTGATCCAGCATGGCGTGGAAGGTCTGCCGGCCAGTCAGCAGACCTCGGTGGCCAGTCTGGATACGGTGATGGTGGCCGTGCTGGGCATCTCCATCAAATACCGGGCCGACCTGCGCCGCCGTTTCTGCGAACCGGCAGGGCAGGCGCAACTTGCGCAATCCTTCCTGCATTACTACGAACTGTCCGAAGATCGCCAGGCCCTGCAGCAGCAGATCGCCAACAGCCAGTCCGATCTGCACGCGCACGCCCGCGCGCGGCAGGCCCTGGCGCGGCTGCAAGACGGGGAGGGCGCATGAGCCGCGAAGAACAGCGTTTCATCGATGCCATCGGCCGCACCGGCCAGGGCGAGGCCGACCTGCAGCCGCTGCTGACGGCGCTGCGCGACTGGCTGGCCGCGCTGGGCCAGGCACTGGCGCAAGCGGCGCTGCCCGGCGGCGGCTTGCAGTCTGTCTGCCCCATGGCGCGCCGCATCGCCGCCTTGCAGGAAGACCGGATACGGCAGGCACGCCGCCGTGAAGAACAATGGATTGCGCTCGCCCCCGCACGCGCGCTGGCCCAGCGCTTCGAGGGCAAGCTCATGCTGCTGGTGTTCGGCAAGTTCAATGCCGGTAAAAGCTCGCTATGCAACTTTCTCGCGCAGCGCTTCGGCCAGCGCCACCAGACGGTGCAGTATTTCCATCTGCAAGGCGGGCTATTGGTGGAGAGTGAAGTTCCTTTCCCTGAAGGCGCCACCGAAACCACGGCACGCCTGCAGGGCGTTTGCCTGGGCCAGGGCCTGGTACTGCTCGACACCCCCGGCCTGCACTCGGCCACCGACGAGAATGCGGCGCTGACGCAGCGTTTCCTCGACAGTGCCGATGCCGTACTGTGGCTGACCAGTTCGACTTCGCCAGGACAAGTCCAGGAGCTCGATGAACTGGCGCGCGAACTGCGCCGTGGCAAGCCGCTGCTGCCGGTGCTCACGCGCAGCGACGTGATCGATGAGGATGAGGTGGACGGGCAGATCGTCAAGATCCTGCGCAACAAATCCGACGCCAACCGCGCCGACCAGGAAGCCGACGTGCGCGCCCGCGCTGCCGACAAGCTGCAATCGCTGGGCGTGGCGGTGCATCAGTTGAAGACGCCGGTGTCGGTCTCCGCGCATGTGGCCAGGACCGCCGGTGCCGATGCCCAGGCGATGCAGGGGGCCGGCTTCGAGCGCCTGTATGCGGCGCTCGCCGAGTTGCTGGCGCCTGCCCTGGCCTATCGCGACCGCAAGCCGGCAGAGGTCCTGCTGCATCATCTGCAGGAGGATGTGCTGGCGCCCCTGCAAGCGCAGACTCTGCCCGCGCTGCAGGGCTTGCAGCAGCTGGTGCAGGATGAACTGGATGCACTGCCGGCCCGGCGTGTACGCATCGTGCAACTGGCCTGGCGCGAGGTGATGCCGGGTCTGCCGGCCCTGCTGGAGCAGCATGCCGCCAGCGATGAGGTGGACGCTGTACTGGCCAGCCTGCAAGCGCAACTGATGTACGCCTTCGAACGCCACGCGCGCGCGGTACTGGACAGCCATGTGCTTCCGGCACCGGTACCGGTGGCATTGGTTCTGCCTGCCGGAAGCGGCTATGAACGCGTGGCCGAGGATCTGCCGCCGTCCTACGAAAAACTGTATGAGGCGATCGGACAAAGTGTACTGGCCGTGCTGGAGGAACTGGCCGATGAAGTGGCCAGCTACTGTACTGCCAGGATGGCCGCACTGTCTGATGCAGTGTCCGTGCAGCGGGCGCTGATCGAAGAGCATGCGCGGCGGCTGGCGCAGCTGGAAGAAGATCTGCGTCAGCCACAGGCCATGGCGGCGCGCTGACGTCGCTGTCTGGCGAGATGGCGGCTCGCCTGGAATCTTTTGGCGTGTTAAGGATCGCTTAATTTTGTCGACCTACAGTAAAGCATCGACGGTCAGCTCAGCAGTGGGCTGGCCCCGACGCTGCGCCATGGAGCGGCAGCACTTTCATCCTGAACCACGACAAGGAGCCATCATGGACATCACCAAGATCACCGCCATCAGTGCCATCGTCTTCGGCCTCGCCGGCATGGCTGCGCCATTGACCTACGCCCAGGACATGCAGGGCACGGTCGCCTACATGAACGGCGGCATCGGTGCCGGCGAGCAGGCCAAGCTGCGCGAGGCGGCCAAGGACTACAACCTGCGCCTGCTGTTTTCCGAAGCCAAGGATGGCGCCTACGTCAGCAACGTCAAGCTCGATATCACCGATCATCACGACAAGAGCGTCTTTCATCTGCCCAGTGCCGGCCCCATGACCAACCTCAAGCTGCCAGCGGGACAGTACCAGGTCACCGCCATCTACAACGGCGTCAAGAAGACCAGCAAGGTCAGCGTGGGTGAAAAGCCCGTCTCCTTGAGCTTCAACTGGGTGCATCAGGATAACTGAGTCCGCCTTCCCCCTTGGCCAGCCTCGGCCACCCCTCAATACCTGCCTGAACGCCGCCACCCTGCGCCATGAGCGCGGTGGCGGTGCTCGCGCCTGGTCGGCGTGGTCATGGTGCGGCAAGGATCCGGAAACGGGGAGGCAAGGCGTCATTGTGCCCAACTTTGGGCCGACATGCGGCCAAGCAAGACCAGGACTATTGATGGAACGCCAACAAGGCAGCGGCTGAAACGCCCGGCATCCCCTCCGCACCCAAAAAAATTAATGTTTTACATTTCATAATGTTTCCACCCGGCCAGTTTGGGATATCCTTGCCTGGCAAGGGTTTGCGGGCTTGCGTTGCCGTTTCGGCATACCATGTTTCTTCATTTTGAACTGGTCGCCAGGCCAGCGCACTCCTAGAATCGACCGCATGCAGGGCGGCGGTCACTGGAAGGCCAAGGGGTTGGCACCAGTCTTGCTGGTACGCATCAGGGGGCAAGCCGGACGGTCAGGGAAAGTCCGTCTTTCGGGGCGCCATAGTCAACATGGTTGGGATGGAAAGAAGCATGATCAAGAACATACGTATCGGCTCGCGTCTGGGGGCGGGCTTTGCCGTGGTGCTGGTGTTTTCCATGGTGGTTGCGGCGGTGGGCATCTGGCGCCTCAAGACGGTGGCCTACCAGACGCAGGAGATGATGGATGTGCCGCTGAAGACGGAACGGCTGGTGTCGCAATGGAATACCTTGCTGCTCATCGCCATCCAGCGCACCACCACCGTGGTCAAGAGCCATGATCCCGAGCTTGAAGCCTTCCTGGCCAAGGAAGCCGCCGCCTCCAGCAAAGAGTCCGCGCAAACCTTGAAGAGCGTCGAGCAACTGCTCAACAGCGAGGACGAGAAAAAACTCTTCTCAACCATCAACGTGGCGCGCAAGCAGTTCCTCACCATCCGCGACCAGATCTATGCGGCCAAGAAGCTGGGCGATGCGGCCAAGGTGGAGGAGCTCTACCAGCAGCAATACGTGGGCATTGCCAACCATACCCAGGCCGCCATGCGCGCCTTGCTGGATTTCGAACGGGCGCGCATCGATGAGATCTCCGCCGACATCGCCCGCGATGCCGCCAGCAGTCAATGGCAGATCTTCGCGCTGGAAGTCGTGATCCTGATCTGCGGTATCGCCTTTGCGCTGCTGCTCACACGCAGCATCACCCGGCCGGTACATGCGGCGCTGGCCATCTCGCAACGCGTGGCCGCCGGTGACCTGACCTCGCGCGCCGCCCCCATGGGCCGCGACGAACTGGGCCAGCTGGTAGCTTCGCTGCAAGGCATGAGCGAGCGACTGCATGGCGTGGTCTCCACGGTGCGCCTGGGGGCCGACAGCATCGCCGTGGCCTCGGGGCAGATCGCCAATGGCAACCTGGACCTGTCGGCGCGCACCGAAGAGCAGGCCGGTGCGCTGGAAGAAACGGCCGCCTCCATCGAGCAGCTCACCTCCAGCGTGCGTACCAATTCCGAGAACGCGCATCAGGCCAATGACCTCGTCAAGACCGCTGCGTCCATCGCCGGCCAGGGCGGGCAGGTGATGCAGGAGCTCATCGATACCATGGGCAACATCAATACGTCGTCGCGCAAGATCGTCGACATCATCGGTGTCATCGATGGCATCGCCTTCCAGACCAACATCCTCGCGCTCAATGCCGCCGTGGAAGCGGCGCGTGCAGGCGAACAGGGACGCGGCTTTGCCGTGGTGGCATCCGAAGTGCGCGCGCTGGCGCAGCGTTCGGCCTCGGCCGCCAAGGAGATCAAGCAGTTGATCGATGACTCGGTCTCCAAGGTCGATGCCGGCAGCGGCCTGGTGGAGCGCGCGGGCAAGACCATGCAGGAAGTGGTGGGCAGCGTGAAGGGCGCGCATACCCTGGTGGGCGACATCAGCACCGCCAGCCGCGAACAGGCCGAAGGCATCCACCAGGTCAACCAGGCAGTGGCCCAGATGGATGGCGTGACCCAGCAGAATGCGGCGCTGGTGGAGCAGGCTGCGGCCGCGGCCAAGTCGCTGGAAGACCAGGCGGCGCAACTGAAGCGGGCGGTGGCTTTCTTTGCCTTGCAGGCCGCGTAAGCCAATCGCAGGCAACAGGAAACACCGACAAGGGCCGCAGCATGCTGCGGCCCTTGTCATGCAGGCTCAGGAAATAGGGTAGAGGGTCGAGGGAAGAGGGAAGATCAGGACAGTTCAGCAGCGATCAGGCCGCCCTGAGAAATTCAGGCCCGAAGTCCATCAGCACATCGCGCACCAGCGTTGCCGTGCTCTGGCAGCCGAGCTTGTCCTTGACGCTGGCGCGATGCACGTCCACCGTCTTGACGCTGATGTTGAGGTCGCGCGCGATGAGCTTGCTGGACTGGCCCATGATGACCTTCTCCAGGATCTCGCGCTCGCGTGCCGTGAGCGTTTTCAGGCGCGCCTTCAGTAGCTGGCGGCGCTCGCGCGCCTGCATGTTGCCGGCCACGTGCTTGAGCGTCATCTGGATGCGTTCGAGCATCTGCTGCGAGTTGTAGGGCTTTTCCAGGAAGTCGACCGCGCCATTGTGCAGGGCGCGCACCGACATGGGGATGTCGCCATGCCCCGAGACGAAGATCACGGGGATGTCGGCCCCGATTTCCTTGAGGCGATCCTGCAGCTGGAAGCCGCTGATCTCGGGCATGCGCACATCCAGAATCAGGCAGGACAGGCTGTTGGCGTCATAGGCCTTGAGAAAGGCCTCGGGACCCTCGAAGCATTCGGTCCGGATATTGACCGAGCTCAGCAGCCAGGCCAGCGAGGTCCGAACGGCCTCGTCATCGTCGACGATGTAGACCACCGGCGGGTTGGTTTCCATCTGCACTCCTCGTCTCGTCAAAATGGAGCCGGCTTGCACCGGCACTATTTCCGACCCTCTCGATGTCTTGATGGTCTGGTCGGCACAAATCAAATCCTTGCGCTTTGACTTATGCAAAAAACAGGCCTGAAATTCTTGGGGTCAGCGCCACTGTAACACCCTCCTCCTGACGATGGTCTAGGTATTTTTACCTAGATCTTTTGCCGCAATCCCCTGTGGGGCGGGCGTGTGGCCCGGATTGTCTGCACCATGCTCATGCCTTAACCTGCTGTCATCGAGCGCCGTGCTTCATCGGCGTGCATCACAGGGAGATTCCATGCACAGCACCGCCATCCAGAAAGAAAAAACCGCCGCACCCATCGCCCGCGCCGCCCTTGCGCCCGAGCAACTGGAATTTCGCAATGCCATGGCGCATCTGCCGGCGGCGGTGTCCATCATCACCACCGATGGCGAGGGAGGCCGTTGCGGCATCACTGCGTCGGCGGTCTGTTCGGTCACCGATACCCCGCCCACGATCCTGGTCTGCATCAATCGCGGCAGTGCCATGCACGACGTGTTCAAGAAGAATGGTCGCCTGTGCGTGAACGTGCTCTCCGACGAGCTGGAACAACTGGCCATGCACTTCTCCGGTGCCACCAAGGTCCCGATGGAAGAGCGCTTCGGCTGGGATATCTGGGAAGAACCCGGCGAACTGGGGCAGCCGGTGCTGGCCGACGCGCTGGTCAAGCTGCAGGGACGCATCCGCGAGTTCAAGGAGGTGGGCACGCACTCGGTGATGTTCGTGGAGCTGGCCGAGGTCAAGGTCAATGAGAAGAAGGACAGCCTCATCTACTTCAACCGGCTGTTCCACAAGGTCAAGCGTACGGCGCTGTAAATTCTTTACCCGTCATCAAAGATGAATGCCATTCAGCACAATGCTGAATGGCATTCATGCTTTTGCGTCCGGCTATTTGAGAACAGTGTGCGCGCAGAGTGTGCGAAAAACCGTTCTGACCAGGACAGACGCCAGTGTGTGCGTCAAAGATCCAGCACCAGCATCCCCGACCTGGCCCGCGAGACACAGGTGCAGATCTGGTCATTGGCCGCCTTTTCCTTCCTGGACAGGCAATTGTCGCGATGATCCGGCTCGCCCTCCAGCAGCGGTACCACGCAGGTGCCGCAGATGCCTTCGCGGCAGGAGGTATCGATGACGATGCCCTCGCGCGCCAGGATATCGACGATGGGAATACCTACCGGAATCTGCACCACCTTGCCCGAGCTGGCCAGCTTGACTTCGAAGGCAGCATCACCACCGACTTCGGCAGAAGTGGCCGGGGCCGCCGGTGCGGCGAAGTGTTCAAGGTGGATCGCCTCTTCGCTGCGGCTGGCCGCTGCGCACTTGACCACCGCCTCCATGAAGGGCGCCGGGCCACAGGTGTAGACATGGGCTTCCTTGCTGCCGGCTTCCAGGCAAGCCGTGAGGTAGTGCGCCATCTGCGCCGGCATCACCGCATAGTGGAAACGCACCTGCGCGGCGAAGGGGGCATTGTCCAGCAGATCGGCAAAGGCCGCATGCTCGCGTGCCCGCACGAAGTAATGCAGTGTGAAGGGCTTCTGGTCAGCCCAGAGGCGATAGGCCATCGCCAGCAGAGGGGTCACACCGATGCCTGCACCGAAGAGCAGATGTTCCGGTGCGCTGGTGTCGAGCGCGAAGAGGTTGCGCGGCGTACCCACTTCCAGTTCCATGCCCGGCTTGACGGCATCATGCAAGGCCGCCGAGCCGCCGCGCGAAGCCGCTTCACGCTTGACCGCGATGGTATAGCCGCAGCGGTCTTCCAGCGGGCCACACAGCGAGTATTGGCGCATGATCCCGGTCGGCCCGGTGACGTCGATGTGGGCCCCCGGCTCGTAGGCTGGCAGCGGGGCGCCATCGGCGCGCACCAGGCGGAAGGAACGGATGTCGCCGGTTTCATCGGTGAGGGTGTCTACGATCAGTTTCATGAGGCCAATACTCGTCGGTTCATTTCAATTGCGAATGTGCGGTGCGCAGGCTCAGAGCAGGAAGCCCAGGGCGTTGAGGCTGTCCATGGAGTTGATGAGGCGGATCACCTTCTGCTCGATCTTCGGACCCTGGGGCGTGAAGCGCAGGCGATGCGTGAGGTTGGCCACGAACATCGTGTGCTGCTGGCGCTTGTAGCCCACCAGCACCTGGGCCGAGGTGATTTCGACCAGTTCCTCCGACAGGTGCACCGGGACGAAGCGCGACACCGTGCGCACGGTCGCCGCCGCATCCACGGCCGACATCGCGTGGCCCGAGGTCAGGCGTTCGATGCGGATCTTGCGCATGTGGGCATTGTCGTAGGCGTAGTTCAGCGTGGCCGCATAGTCGGTGGTCTCGGGATCGATGGGCACCACGTAGTAACCATCCTCGGTCCACAGGGACTGCCAGGCGGCATAGTCCTTTCGGTCCAATAGTTCAGCTTCCTTCCAGATGAAGGCGATGGCACGCGCCATGGGCGCGGGGATGCCTTGCAGAGTGTCTTGTTGGTTCATATCGATCATTTCTCCATCATCTTTTTCCACATGGCATAGGCTTCGCGCATGCCGGTTTCATCGGTCGAGTGCGACACCTTGTCGCCGTTGTCGTCCACCCATTCGCGGTTCAGGCCGCGATTGACCAGGATGGGCGCATTGCGACCGGCGTAGGAGCCGGTCTGTACGCGTTCCCAGGCTTCGGCGTCATCGGGGCTGCCAAAGCCGAACGGACCCTGGAAGTGTTCGTGGATGCGCAGGCGTTCGCGGTTGGCGATTTCGGGGCCGCCGTCCATGCCCAGGGCCACGTGGCGGATCTGTGTCTCGCCCACCGACACCGGATGCAGCACCCGGAAGAAGGACATCGACATGGCCACATTGGGGAACAGGTTCAGGTTGAAGCCGGCGCCGTGCAGCGAGCGCACGATGCGGCGCACCTGTTCGGGCGGCATGGTCCTGGAGAGTTCTTCGGTGACGTGGGCGAAGCGCTCCTGCAGTTGTTCGCTGCCATCGTCCACATCCAGGTCCACGTGTTCCGGCACCATGATCATGACGCTGTGGCCATTGCCCAGCGAGCGGGTGATGGACTGGTCATCGGTCATGAAGGAGAGCATCTCGGAAGTTTCTTCATCGACCGACGACAGGAAGGTCTTGTGCACCACCGGGAAGTGATAGCCGTCAGTGGTGTTTTCCAGCTGGATCTTCCAGTTGCCCTTGAAGCTGAACTTGTGCTCGCCCTGGACCTTGATGGGGAATCCGGCCCCTTGCTTCATGAACAGGTCGATCCATTTCTTGGCATGGCCGAGAAAGTCCGACAGCGGTTCGATCTCCTGGTTGAAGGAGGCGAAGATCATGCCGTTGTAGCTCTCCGCACGCAGGCTCTGCAGGGGCAGGTCGGCCTTTTCGATGACCTCTTCATAGCCTTCCGGATAGGGCAGGCCGCGCAGCTTGCCATCCAGGCCATAAGACCAGCTGTGATACGGGCAGGTGAAACCGGTGGCATTGCCCTTGTGCTTTTCGCACACGGTGGCGCCGCGGTGGCGGCAGCGGTTTTCCAGCACGTTGATCTTGCCGGTCTTGTCGCGTACTACGATGACCGGCTGACGGCCGATCTGGGCAGTCTTGAAGTCGCCCGGATTCCTGATCTCGCTTTCATGGGCGACCCAGATCCAGGTCTTGTAGAAGATCTTGTCCATCTCCGCTTCGAAGATGGCCGGATCGGTGTAGAGCGAAGGATCCACCACCGCATCCTGTACCAGATCGGCATAGGAGGAATCGGTCTTGCGCGGGTGGAAGCGTAGCGGTGCATTCATGGCTTTCTCCAGTGGCTTGCAGTCGTTGTCAGTGTTGATCTTGGCGAGCTGATGTGATCGGTGATGCTCATGCCTGCTGACTGAGCACGCGCTCCAGGTGCAGGCCGAGCGCGCAGATGCGTTCGTCATCGCCCTTGCGGCCCACCAGTTGCAGCCCGGCCTTGAGCGGGCTGCCGGCGATGGGCACCGGAATGCTCAGGGCCGGATGGCCGGACAGGTTGAAGGGCCGCACCAGCGAAGACAGCATCAGCACCGAGGCGCCCTGGCCGATCGCCGCCAGCGTCGGTGGCAGGGCCGGCAGCGTCGGCAGCAGCAGCGCATCGGCGTCAGCCAGCGCAGCATCGACTTCGGCGCTGAAGGCGGCGCGCACGGCTTCGGCCTGGGCCACGGCTTGATCGCTGGTGGTGGCCGCCGCCGAGAGGCGTTTCTCGATATCCGCCCCCAGCTTGCCCAGGCCCAGCAGATGACCGAAGGCATCATGGGTCTCGCGGTTGATGAGGGTCATGCCGGCTTCAAAGGCGGCGTGCATGTGGTGCGGGGTCCAGGCAGCGCCTTGCCAGCCGCTGGCGGCGAAGGCGGCGGCGACGGCCTCTGCGATCTCGGGATCGGCCTGTACCGTCACCAGTTTTACGCCGGCCTGTGCTACCGCTGCGGTAGCGGCAGCGCGGTCGAAACCGGGGGCGATGCTGGCCATGGCGCTGATGATGAGGTCCATGCTGCGCGCAAACGGGCCCACGCAATCCAGACTGCTCACCGCCGGATACGCCCCGGCGCGGCTGACGCGTCCAAAGGTCGGCTTCAATCCGATCACGCCGCAGCAGGCTGCGGGCAGGCGGATCGAGCCGCCGGTATCGCTGCCGATGGACATATCCACCAGCCCCGCGCCCACGGCCGAGGCCGAGCCGCTGGAGGAGCCACCGGTCATGCGGCTTGCGTCCTGTGGATTGACGGCGGTGCCGTTCCAGTCATTGATGCCGGTCATGCCATAGGCCAGTTCGTGCATGTTGGCGCGGGCGGTGATTTGCCAGTCGGCCTCCAGCAACTTGCGGACCACATCGGCGTGGGCCGTGGCCGGTGGTGCGTCGGCCAGCGCGGCGCTGCCGCCGCAGGTGGGTTGGCCGGCGATGTCGATGCAATCCTTGATGGCCACCGTCGGGCCGCTGCCCCCCAGGTGGAAGCGCGAGAGCAGGGCGTTGCCGGTGCCGGGGACGGTGCGCGGGGTGGCGTTGCTCATCCTGCGGCTCCCAGGCAGACGATGCGGGCCTGTTCTTGCAGGGTGGACTGCTCGCGGCGCTTGCGGGCCGAAACAGGGGCTGACACTGTCGTCTGCCGGGGAGAGGAAGACATGGGCTGAGGGTTCATGGCGCTGCCGTTCAAATGGGGGCGTACAGGCTGGCAATCCACGCGGGAAGCGGGATGCAGGCGGGTTCCTTGGCTGATATGAAGCATTCTAAAAGTCGCCTTAAAATAGATCAAATTGATGTAAAATATTTTTCACATAAGCGGCATGGATAGTGATGGCCGCTTTTCCTTGATATCGCTGATCGGCCCCAGGCCCTGCGCGACCCCTTCCGGAGACTGCTATGGCGACCTTCAACAACATGGACCTGAACCTGCTGCGGGTCTTCCAGGCCATCGCCGACGAACGCAGCCTGACCCTGGCCGGCAATCGCCTGCACCTGTCACAGCCAGCGGTGAGCTACGCCCTGGGACGGCTGCGCCAGATCTTCGATGACCCGCTCTTCATTCGCACCAAGGAGGGCATGCAGCCCACCCCCGCCGCGCTGGAACTGTCCAAGCCCATCAATCGCGCGCTGCAGGCAGTGCAGGATGCGTTGCGCTATACCGAGCGCTTCGATCCGGCCGCCAGTACGCGCGTCTTTCGCGCCTCGATGACCGACGTGGCCGAAATGATGTTCCTGCCGCAGCTGTGCGAACTGCTGACGGCGCAGGCACCGCACACGCGACTGCAGGTGGAGCAGGTGTCGCCGGCGCATCTGGAAGAAGCCCTGCGCACGGGACAGCTCGATTTCGCCTTCGGCAACCTGCCGGCCCTGAAGGCGGTGACCTGCCACGAACTGCTGTTTCGCGAAACCTATGTCTGCATGATGCGCAAGCGGCCTGCGCTGCCTGCGCGGGAACAGTTGCAGCTGGACGAATTCCTGTCGCTCTCGCACGTGCTGGTGGAGTCCGCCGAGAGCAGTCATCACCAGGTCGAGAACTCCTTCCGCAATCTCGGGGTGCAGCGCAAGATCAGCCTGTCGATCCCGCACTTCACGGTGCTGCCGCGCATCCTCGGCAAGTCCGATCTGGTGGCGACCGTCCCGGCGCGTATCGCCAGGCTCTTTCACAGCGAACACCCGGATGTATTCCTCTCCTACGAACTGCCGGTCAAACTGCCGGCGGTGGACATCACCCTGCACTGGCACCCGGCCTTCGATGCCGATGCCGGCAACAGCTGGTTGCGCCAGATCGTCATCGACATGCTGCAGAGCTACGGTCGCAGCAGCTGATCGCCTCCCGTGCAAGGCAGAAGGCCCGCCAGTGCGGCGGGCCGTTCTCCTGCGGGAAGACCGCCGGATGTCGGCCGCGGTCTTCCCTCCTCAAGTCGTCCGTCGTCGTCCGTCGTCGCTCGTTTCAGAAGCGATGACGAATGCCCAGGCGCACTGCGCTCTGGTTGCCGGTCGATGACTGGATGCCGCCACCGAAGACCGGATAGGCGTTGTAGCCCTTGTCGCGGTCATACACGGCGCTCAGGTACAGGTCGGTGCGCCTGGAGATCTTGTAGTCCACCGTCGCCACCAGCGCCTGGGCATTGCCCACGGCCTGGTTGCGCTTCTGGAACTGGTAGGCCGCTGCCAGATCCCACAGCGGCGTCAACGCATAGACCGTGCCCAGTTCATAGGTGGTGGCCTTGGCACTGGTGCTGGTGTTCTTGACCTGAGTGATGACGCCGAAGGGTGTGAAGGCACCGATCTGGTAGCGCGCGCCGCCGCCGTAGATGCGCGTGGAGAAGCTGCCGGTGCTGTCCTTGACGTCGGTGTAGGCCAGTGCACCGCTGAAGGCGCCGCTGTCGTACTGGCCCACGGCGCTGACGGTGCGGCCCGCATTGTTGTTGCCAGCCGTTTCGCCCAGACCGACCATGGCACCGAAGCTCAGGCCACCGAACTTGGCGCTGTTGTACTTGATCGAGTTGTTGGTGCGGTCGCCGCCATAGATGTGGTTGTTCAAGGCCGTGCCGTGGGCGGCATCGGCATGCAGGCCCCAGCCCAGGGAGCCGGCCGGCGACAAGGCGCCCATTGCGTACTGACCACCGATATTGGCCATGAAGTCATACTGGCGGCCCACGCTGATCGATCCCCATTGCTTGCTGCCCAGGCCGACGAAGGACTGGCGGCCGAACAGCAGGCCACCCTGGCCGAGACTGCCGTCATCGGCACCGAAGCCGGTCTCCAGCGTGAAGAAGGCGTTGAGCCCCCCGCCCAGATCTTCTGTGCCCTTGAAGCCGATGCGGCTGCCCTGGGCGATGCCGCTATCCATGCGCAGCAGCGAAGCGCTGCCGCCGCCGGACTTGGTGGCGTTGGAGTAGTAGGTCAGGCCCAGATCGATCAGGCCATAGATGGAGACGCTGCTCTGTGCATGTGCCATCTCCGTGCCGGCCGCGAGCAAGGCGGCGGCCAGTAGTTTCTTCTTCATGTGACAAGGCTCCCTGTGGTGTTGCGGTGTGATGGTCGCGCTGCGTGTCGGAGCAAGCCGATCCGCAGCGACGAACGCAGCCTGTAGTGGTGGAGGTCTGCGTGGCGTGCATGACATCTCGTCATGTGCAGCCATCATAGGAAGCGCATTTGCGTCAGATCAAATTGATGCAGCCGATAGCGGGAATAAGCGTCATTCATGCACGCGGCCGATGTGGCATCGACTCTCGAATCCGGTGCATGAATCGGCCTTCAGGCGGGACAATCGTGCAGAACCTCACCATGCAAGTGCGCGCAATCACCAAGCCGGCGCGTCGCTTGTGAACCCTAAAGCTATCTTTAGGTGTGGCGTTGGACCAACGGCAGCGTGAAGCAGAAGCGAGTGCCGCGTGGCTTCTCCTCTTGCACGTGCGCTGCTGCACCCTGCACCTCTCCGGGTTGTGCCCAGATGTCGCCGCGATGGCGGGCAATGATGTTCTTGCACAGTGCCAGGCCGATGCCGTTGCCGCTGACCTTGGAAGAGAAGAAGCCATCGAAGAGCCGCTCGCGATGACCGGCATCGATACCGCGTCCTTCGTCGGCCACGGTCAGCAAGGCATTGCCGCCGCTACGGGCAGTACCGATGCGTACATGGCGCGCACCCTCGGGGAATGCCGTCATCTCCTCGATGGCATTGAAGGCGAGATTCAAGATCACCTGGCCGATCAGCACCTTCTCGCAACTCACCATCAAGGGCTGCGTCTGCGTTTCGATGTGCAGGTGTACCTTGCTTTCAGCGGCCTTCATTTCGATGAACCAGCGCACCTCCTCGAGGACCGCGTTGAGGTCGATGAGCCCCTCGCTCTGCTCCAGTCGAACCACGTATTCGCGCACGCTCTTGATGATGGTGGCCGCGTGGTCAACCTGGCGGCTGGCGCTTTCCAGTCCCCACACGATCTGCCCGGCCTGTTCGCCCAGAGCCTGGCTGTGGCGGATGCGCAGGACCGAGCCTTCGAGGAAGTTGCGGATCGCCGCCAGCGGCTGAGACAGCTCATGCGCGATGGCCGTCGCCATCTCGCCCATGGCATTGTGACGCGCCAGGTATTCCAGCGCGGCCTGGTCGCGGCGTCGCGCCTCCTCGGCCTCCACCTGGTCCGTGATGTCATGGAAGTGCAGCAGATGGCCCTTGAGGTCGTTTTCGATCTCGATGTAGCGGCACACCGCATGATGCCAGCGCACCAGCCCATCCTTGCGCAGGATCTGGTAGCGCAGCGGGAAGCTGATCGCGTCCGGCAGCGACAGCGTGAGCAACTCCAGCAATTCCTCGCGCGACTCCGGCAGGCATTGCTCGACGAAGTTCTTGGGCGGATTCTGGCCCGGCCGCACCCCCAGCAGCTTGCGCCCGGCGTCGCTCAGGTATTCGATGCCGCCGTCGGAACGCAGGACCGTCACGCCCTCGTCGGAGTCCTGCATGAATTCCTTGAGGCGACTCTCGAGCTTCTTCATCTCGCGCCGTATCTGTTCCTCGCGCGCAATATCGCGGAACTGCACCATGATGACGTCGCGCTCGGTCAGCGGCACCAGCGTGGCAATGGCTTCCGACAGGATCTCGTCACCGTTCTTGGCGCGGTAGCACCACTCGACCATGTTGCTGCCATGGAGCACGGCATCGTGCAGCCACTTGCGGCCGATCTCGCGACGGTATTCGTGCGACTGCCGGCTCATGTCCGGGGCCTTCAGGGGCAGCAGTTCTTCCAGCGTGAATCCCAGCACCTGGCAGGCCGAGGGATTGGCCCAGAGGATGGACTTGGTGCGGGCGTCATGCAGGATGATGCACATGGGCAGCGCCTCCATCATGCGGCGGAAATCGTCGAGCCCGAAGCGGATGGTGTCCTCGGGCAGAGCAGGGGAAGGTGGGGCGGCGGATTGTTCGGACATCGCTTCTCTCGGTCATCGCTTCATGATCTGCCGGAGGGTGTTTGCTCCATGGATGCGTTCACGCAAACAAGGGCACACCGGCTTCGCAGTTCGGGAACAGGCCTAGGGGTTTTCTTTAGAAGACTTCACCTATTCCCCTAAAAAAAACTGCAGCGCTCCCGATTGAACCGGGAGGGGCCGCTCCCTACACTCGACTTCATTCTGATGCAAGCCACCTGGAGAATGCAATGTCCGTGATGGAAAACCCGGCCGCGCTGGCGGTCCGTGAAGAAGATGCCCTGGTCCCGCTGCTGGCCGAGATCCGCGCTCGCCGCG
Source organism: Herbaspirillum sp. C9C3 (assembly GCF_013359625.1). NCBI lineage: Bacteria > Pseudomonadati > Pseudomonadota > Betaproteobacteria > Burkholderiales > Oxalobacteraceae > Herbaspirillum > Herbaspirillum sp. C9C3. Next base: position 11,303 of record NZ_JABFMQ010000013.1, on the reverse strand, counting down.
ACGAATTCGCCGCGCAGCGCTTCGTGCCCAGGGATTTCATCGCGCAGTTGAAGAAGGTCGGGGTCTATCGCGCCGCCACCCCGCAGTGCTTTGGCGGCAGCGGCATGTCGCCCATGGATTTCCTGCAGCTGATCGAACGGATCTCGGTGGCCGATGCGTCTGTGGGCTGGGTCGCCAGTTTCGGTTCGGCCTCGGTCTACCTGGCCGCCCTGCCCAAGCAAACGCAGGCCAGGCTCTACGCCAACGGCCCGGACCTCACCTTCGCCGGTGGCCTGTTCCCGCTGCAGCCAGCGACCCAGGTCGACGGCGGCTGGATGGTCAATGGCACCTGGAAATTCGGCAGCGGCTGCAAGGGCGCCGATGTCCTGGGCGTGGGTATCGGAGCGGCCATGCCCGGTCAGGCCGGCTCCAAGCCGCGCACCGCCGTGCTGCCGCCGGAGCAGGTCGAGATCATCGACAACTGGGATGTGATGGGACTGGTCGGCACCGGCAGCCATGACCTCAAGGTCAGCCAGCAATTCGTTGCGGATGAGTGGACCTTCATCCGTGGCGGTGCTGCCACCATCGATGAACCGCTGTACCGTTATCCGACCATCGCCTATGCCGCCCAGGTGCTGGCGGTGGTGAACCTGGGCGTGGGACGCGCCGCCATCGACGAGATCAACCAGATGTCCGGCGGTCGTGTGGCCATCACCGGTGCGCCCAAGCTGGCCGACCGTTCCTATGTGCGCATCGAGGTCGCCAAGGCCGAAGCGAAATTGCGTTCGGCGCGCGCCTTCCTCTATGACGCCACCAGCGAAGTCTGGAATTGCATCCTCGCAGGCAACCCCGTCACGCCCGAGCAGGTCAGCCTGCTGCGCCTGACCGCCGTGGAAATTGCCAAGGTCGGCAATGAAGTCACGCAGGCCATGTTCGGTCTGGCCGGCACCACTGCCATCTACAGCAACCACCCGCTGCAGCGCTACCTGCGCGATGCCGCCGTGGTCAAGCAGCACGCCTTCCTGGGCGAGGGCATCTATGACGGTGCCGGTGCGGTCACGCTGGGCGTGCCGCCGATGCCGGGCTTCCTGTAAGCCGCTGCCTTCTCGCATTTTTATTCTCACGTTTTCAGCCCGGAGCCTCCATGAGCCAAATTCCAGACAATGACAAAGAACCGCTGCGCGTCCTCTTCTGTGTCGGCGTGACGCAAAACTTCTTCGACCTGCCCGCCACCGAGACCGGTCCGGTGTGGCAGGCCTATGGCCAGATGATGACCGCCCTGGCCACCATGGATGGCATCAAGGTGCTGGGCACCATGGATGACGATCGCCTGATGGTGGGCAAGTCCGACGACGCTCCCTGGACCTTCTACATCATGGCCGACGTGGTCGACCTCGATACGGTGGTGGCTGCCTGCAACCTGTTCCGCACCACCATGGTCGGTGAACACCGTCTGTGGAAGTACGGCAAGATCGAAGCCCGCGTGGGTCGTGCCCTGATCATTCAGGGCGGCTGATCATGGACAAGAAGATTGCCCTGGTCACCGGCGCCGCACGCGGGCTCGGTGAAAGCATCGCGCGCAAGATGCACGCGGCCGGCTACAAGGTGGCGCTGGCCGACATCGACCTGGAGCAGGTCTCGGCAGTGGCCGCCAGTCTCGACGCAAGCGGCGCCACCGCCATGCCGCTGGCGCTGGATGTGCGCCGCAAGCCCGACTTCATCGCCGCCTGCGATGCCATCGAACTGCGCTGGGGCGGGGCGGCGGTGCTGGTCAACAATGCCGGCCGCTCGCGCGTGGCACCACTCATGGAGATCACTCCCGAGGAGTGGGACGAGGTCACGGCCATCAACATGAAAGGCACGTTTCTTGCGTGCCAGGTGTTCGGCAAACGCTTTGCCGATCGCGGCTACGGACGCATCATCAACATCGCCTCGCTGGCCGGACAGAACGGCGGTACCGCCACCGGTGCGCACTATGCCGCGGCCAAGGGAGCGGTGCTGACGCTGACCAAGGTCTTTGCACGGGAACTGGCGGGGGCGGGGGTGACCGTCAACGCCATCTCGCCGGGTCCGCTGGATTTGCCCATCGTGCGCGAGATCGTCCCGGCCGACAAGCTGGCCGCCACCATCGCCACCATTCCGGTCAAGACGCTGGGCGAACCCGACTTCATCGCCGACGCGGTCCTGCTGCTGGCGTCGCCCGAGGCGGGCTCGGCCACCGGTGCCTGCCTCGACATCAATGGCGGGCTCTACATGCGTTGAGCGGAGCGGCCCTGCGCCGATGTCAGATTGCTGTCCCAGATCGGTGGCGTAGTGGGAAAGCCCGCCATCATCTCAACCAACAAGGGAGAAACACATGCTGCACAAACGTCTGATTGCCACCGCCGCCACTGCCGTCCTGGCCGCTGCCGGAACCCTCGCCAGCGTCGCCGGCAATGCTGCCTTTGCCCAGGTCAGGATCGGGGTCGTGACCTCCTCGACCGGGCCGGTTTCGCTGGTGGGTATTCCGCAAAAGAATACCGTGCCGCTGCTGCCGACCAAGGCCGGTGATCTCAAGATCGAATACATCTCGCTGGACGATGCCAGCGATCCGACCAAGTCGGTCACCGAAGTCAAGAAGCTGATCTCCGAATACAACGTCGATGCCATCATCGGCCCCAGCGGTTCGCCCAATGCCATGGGCGTGATCTCCTTTGTCGCCGAGGCGGGCGTACCCCTGCTGGCCCCGGTCGGTACCGCCGCCGTGGTCCTGCCGATGACGGAGCAGAAGAAGTGGGTCTTCAAGACCACCCAGAACGATGATCTGATTGCCAGCGCGCTGGTGGCGCAGATGGTCAAGAGCAAGATCAGGACGGTGGGTTTCATCACCATCAACGATCCCTTCGGTGAGAACTGGGCCAAGGTCTTCAGTGAGCTGGCCGCCAAGAACAACATCAAGATCGTCGCCAACGAGCGCTATCAGCGTACCGATACCTCGGTGACCGCGCAGACCCTGAAGATCCTCGCGGCCAATCCCGATGCGGTGCTGGTGGCCGCACCGGGTGCCGCCACGGTCCTGCCGCAGACCACGCTGTATGACCAGGGCTACAAGGGCAAGATGTACCAGACCCACGGCGCGGCCTTGCCGGCCTTCCTGCAACTGGGCAAGAACAAGGTCGAGGGCACCATCCTGGCGGCCAGCCTGATGCTGGTGCTGCCGGAGATCCCGGACAGCAATCCCTCCAAGAAGGTCGCCACCGACTACATCGACGCCTACAAGAAGATGTACAACGCCGTGCCCGCCACCTTCGGCGCCAACGTGTATGACGCCGGCCTGCTGCTGGAGAAGGCCATTCCCGTCGCCGCCAAAAAGGCCAAGCCGGGCAGCAGGGAATTCCGGGCCGCCCTGCGTGATGCACTGGAGAATACCAGGGAAGTGGTAGGCACCCAGGGCGTCTACAACATGAGCCCGGCCGACCACAGCGGGTTCGATGAGCGCGGACGCGAACTGATCACCGTCAAGGGTGGCAACTGGACCCTGCTCAAGCCATAAGGACCTTGCCTGCTCCGTCGGCCCCGGCCTCCACGCCGGACCGCCGGAGCGTTTCACCTCCACACGCATCCCGAACCTGGCGCGTCGTTTCCGCTGGATGGCAGCGCGCGCCGGCTCCACAAGGAAGTCGCAATGAATCTCCAAATCGTGGCGCTGCTGGGACAGGACGGCATCACCAACGGCGCCATCTATGCGCTCCTGGCGCTGTCCATTGTCCTGGTCTTCACCGTCACCCGTATTCTGCTGATCCCGCAGGGAGAGTTTGTCTCCTTCGGCGCGCTGACCATGGGCATGATGCAGAACGGCCAGCCGCTGACCGTGGCCTGGCTGCTGGTGGCCATGTGCCTGGGCGCCTGCGCCTTCGATCTCTACGACATGTGGCGCACCAGCCGCCGTCGGCCCGGTCTGTGGCTGCCGGCCAAGCTGGTCTATGCCCTGGTCGTGGCGGGTGTCGCCCTCAATGTCAACTTCTCCACCCTGCCCATGCTGGCGCAGATCGTCATGACCCTGCTGCTGCTGGTGCCGATGGGGCCGCTCATGTACCGCATGGCCTTCCAGCCCATCGCCTCAGCCTCGCCGCTGGTGCTGCTGATCGTCTCCATTGCCGTGCATGTGGCCCTGGTCGGGGTGGCGCTGCTGGTGTTCGGCCCCGAAGGCGCACGCACTGCTCCCTTCACCGACGCCAGTCTGGAAGTGGGCAGCCTGCGCTTGTCCAGCCAGGCGCTGTGGGTGATCTGCGTATCGCTGCTGTTGATCGTCGGGCTGTTCCTCATGTTCGAGCGCACGCTCTATGGCAAGGCTCTGCGCGCCGCAGCGCTGAACCGGATGGGCGCGCGCCTCATGGGTATTTCCCCGGTGTTCGCGGGCAAGGCCATGTTCCTGCTGGCCTCGCTCATTGGCGTAATGTCCGGTGTGCTGATTGCCCCCATCACCACGATCTACTATGACTCGGGCTTCCTGATCAGCCTCAAGGGCTTCGTCGGGTCCATCATCGGCGGGCTGGTCAGCTATCCGGTGGCAGCCCTCGGTGCGCTGGCCATCGGTCTGATCGAATCCTTCTCCACCTTCTGGGCCAGTGCCTACAAGGAAATCATCGTCTTCGTGCTGATCATCCCGATCCTGCTATGGCGTTCTCTGTCGACCCGTCACGTGGAGGAAGAAGAATGAAACCCGCTGCTTCCGCCTCTTCTTCCAAACGTCCGCAGGCACGCTTGTCCTCGCGCATGGCGCTGGGCCTGTTCGTGGTCCTGCTGGCGACCGCCCCGTTCGTGCTGCCGCCGTTCACCATGACCTTGTTGAACAACATCGGCCTGGCCTCGCTGGTGGTGCTGGGACTGGTGCTGCTGACCGGTGTGGCCGGCCTGACCAGCTTCGGGCAGGCGGCTTTCGTCGGTCTCGGTGCCTACTTCTCGGCGGCGCTGTCGGCCAAGATCCTGCCGCTGCCCGCGGCCCTGTTGTGGATGCAGTCGCCCTGGGTGGCCCTGGTGGTGGCACTGGTGCTCACCGCCTTGCTGGCCTATGCCGTGGGCAGCGTCACGCTCAAGCTCTCCGGCCACTACCTGCCGCTGGGCACCATCGCGTGGGGCATCAGCCTGTATTTCATCTTCGGTACGCTGGAGAGCATGGGCGGCCAGACCGGCATGTCCGGCATTCCCTCCATCAGCTTCTTCGGCATCGTGCTCAGTTCCGACCGCGCCATGTTCGGTCTGATCTGGGTGGCCGTGCTGTCGGGCGTGGCGGCCTTGAGCAATTTGCTGGATTCGCGCGAGGGCCGTGCCATCCGCGCGCTCAAGGGTGGCATCGTGATGGCCGAGGCCATGGGCATCGATACGGCGCGCATGCGTATCGTGGTGTTCGTCATCGCGGCCGTGCTGGCGGCGCTCTCGGGCTGGCTGTACGTGCACATGCAGCGCTTCGTCAATCCGTCTCCCTTCGGCCTGGGCTTTGGCATCGACTACCTCTTCATGGCGGTGCTGGGCGGGGCCAGCCATGTCTGGGGTGCGGTGCTGGGTTCCACCCTCATCGTGGTACTCAAGGAGTGGCTGCAGGGCATCCTGCCGGTGGTGCTGGGGCGCTCTGGCAACTTCGAGACCATCGTCTTCGGGCTCTTGATCGTGGTGCTGCTGCAGCGTTCGCGCGATGGCCTTTGGCCTTATCTGGCGCGGCTGGTGCCGGTGCGCAGCCGGCGGCTGGAGATCGATCCGCAAGCCGAAGCGCTGCCGCGCCGCCCCATGCCTGCACCGCAGGAGGTGGTGCTGGATGTGCGGGAGGTGACCCGCAAGTTCGGCGGCCTGGTGGCCAACAACAACATGAGCCTGAAGGTAATGGCCGGTGAAGTGCTGGCCCTGATCGGCCCCAATGGCGCGGGCAAGTCCACGCTCTTCAACCAGATTTCCGGTGTCGATACACCGACCTCGGGCAGCGTGCAGTTCCGTGGCCATGAGGTCACCGGTCGCGGTTCGCGTCATATCGCCGGGCTGGGCATGAGCCGCAGTTTCCAGCACGTGCGCCTGATGCCGCGCATGACGGTGCTGGAGAACGTTGCCATCGGTGCCTACCTGCGCGGCCAGCGTGGGGTGCTTGCCTCCATGCTGCGCCTGGATCGCCAGGAAGAAGCCCGCATCCTTGCCGAAGCCGCCCGCCAGATCGAGCGGGTCGGCCTGAAGGCGCAGATGTTCGAACAGGCGGGTGCGCTCTCGCTGGGTCAGCAGCGCATCCTGGAAATCGCCCGTGCCCTGGCCGCCGATCCCTGCCTGCTGCTGCTCGATGAGCCCGCTGCCGGCCTGCGCCTGGGAGAGAAGCAGGCGCTGGGCGAGCTGCTGCGCAAGTTGCGCGGCGAGGGTATGGCCATCCTGCTGGTGGAGCACGACATGGATTTCGTCATGGAACTGGTGGACCGCATCGTGGTGATGGACTTCGGCCAGAAGATCGCCGAGGGCCTGCCGGAAGAGATCCAGAACAACCGCGCCGTGCTGGAAGCCTATCTGGGCGTGGCCGACGAGGAACAGGCTGCGCCCGCCGACACGGCCATGGGCCAGGCCATTGCAGCAGGAGCACATCATGGGCAATAAGGTATTGGAAGTGCGCGATCTGTCGGCCGCCTATGGCCGGGTGCAGGTACTGACCGGGATCGACCTGTCGGTGGAGCAGGGCAAGATCGTCACCGTGATCGGCCCCAATGGCGCGGGCAAGACCACGCTGCTCTCGGCCATCATGGGGGTGCTCCCCTCGCGCGGCGCGATGGCCTTTGACGGGACCATCCGCCATTCGCCGGAAGTGGAAGAGATGGTGGCTGCCGGCATGACCCTGGTGCCGGAGAAGCGTGAGCTGTTCGCGGAGATGAACATCGAGGACAACCTGATGCTGGGCGCTTTCCAGCGCTACCGCACCGGCCAGCGCGATCACGCGGCCACGCTGGAAGAAGTCTATTCGCTCTTTCCGCGCCTGCGCGAGCGCCGTAGCCAGCAGGCCGGCACGCTCTCCGGCGGTGAGCGCCAGATGCTGGCGGTGGGCCGTGCACTGATGGCCAAGCCGCGCCTGTTGATGCTGGATGAACCGAGCCTGGGTCTGGCGCCGCTGATCGTGCGCGAGATCTTCCGCATCATCGCCGAGCTGCGCCGGCGTGGCGTCTCCATTCTGCTGGTGGAACAGAACGCACGGGCTGCGCTGCAGGTGGCCGATTACGGCTACGTGCTGGAAAACGGCGAGATCCGCATGCACGGACCGGCCAGCCAGCTGGCCAACGACCGTCGCGTGATCGAGGCTTACCTGGGCTTGTCCGGCAAGCATCAGGACAAGCTGGCTGGTTGAACATCTTCCTGATTGAGTGATTGCCATGAGCAATGCAACTTTACCCTCTGCTGCATCACCTGTTGCGCCCTTGCGCATCTGCATCGCCGGTGCCGGCGCCATCGGCGGCACCCTGGCCGTGCGCCTGTCGGCAGCCGGCCATCAGGTCAGCGTCTTGGCGCGCGGCCAGACGCTGCAGGCCATCCGCGAGCGTGGCCTGAGCCTGCATGACCTGCACGGCACCACGCACGCCCGTCCGGTTGCCAGTGACGTCCCGGAGTTTGGCCGGCAGGACGTGATTTTCCTGTGTGCCAAGAGTCAGGACATGTCAGCCTTGCTGCCCCGGATCGCGTCCATGGTGGGCGAAGAAACGGTAGTGATCCCGACCAGCAATGGCGTGCCGTGGTGGTATTTCCATCGCGAGGGCGGGCGCTTCGAGGGCGAGACCATCAAGGCGGTTGATCCCGACGGGGCTCTTGCGCGCGCCGTTGCGCTGGACCGCTTGATTGGCAGCGTGCTCTTCATCACGGCCGAGGTCGAGAGCCCGGGCGTGATCCGTTGTGTCAATCCGCACCTGATGGTGCTGGGCGAGCCTTCCGGCGAGATGAGTGAGCGGCTTATGCGCGTGCGTGCGGCGGTGGAGGCCGCCGGTATTGAAGCCCGCGCTACGGATCGCATCCGCGACAAGCTGTGGACCAAGATCATCGCCAACATCAGCACCAATCCTTTATCGGTCATCACGCAAGGCACCTTGCAGCAACTGTACGGCTTGCCGGAATTGCGCGAGGTAGTCAGCCAGATCATGCGCGAGACCCTGCTGGTGGCCTCCAGCCATGGTGCACGGGTGGATATCGATCCGCTCACCTTCGTGCAACTGGGCGAGGCCATGGGGGCGTTCCGTACCTCGATGCTGCAGGATCTGGAACGGGGCCGGCCATTGGAACTGGCGGCCATTGGCGATGCGGTGCTGGAGATGGCCGAGCGTTATGGCATCCCGATGCCGATCACGCGCGCCATCGTGTCGCTGGCGCGTTTTCGCGGCGAGGCGGCGCAGCAGCATAAAGAGCAGACAGGACAACAGAGAGCGCAGCAGACACAACAACCGCAGCCGGCGGCACGGGCCGCCTGAGCGCGATCACCTCATTTACGGATTCAGGAGTCAAATCGATGAATATCATGCAATTCAGCTATGGCGCAGATAAGCCATCCCACTGCAGCGACGAGGAATGGGCGCTGCGCATCCAGCTGGCGCACTGTTACCGGCTGGTGGATTACCTGGGCTGGACGGAGATGATCTTCAACCATATCTCGGTGCGCGTGCCGGGGCCGGAGCATCATTACCTGGTCAATCCCTTTGCGCTGAACTACAACGAAGTGACGCCGGCCAATCTGCTCAAGGTAGGGCTGGATGGGCAACTGGCCGAACCCTCGGACTACAAGGCCAATCCGGCGGGGTTTGCGCTGCACAGTGCCATCCATGGTGCACGCGATGACTTGCGCTGCGTGATCCATACGCATACCACGCCGATCTCGGCGGTGACGATGAAGAAGAGCGGCTTCGAGCACAATGATTTCTACGGCGCGCAACTGTTCGGGCGCATCGGGTATCACGAGTTCGAGGGCATTACGCTGTTTGCGGAGGAGAAGGAGCGCATGCTGCAGAGCCTCGGGGACAAGCACATCCTGGTCTTGCGCAATCACGGGGTGGCGGTGTGCGAGAGCGATATCCAGCGCGCCTTCTTCCTGTTGTGGACGGTGCAGCGGGCGGCCGAGATCCAGGTGGCGGGACGGTCGATGGCGGGTGAGGATCAGCTGTTGCCGGATGAGGTAAGGCAGAAATGCGCGGACCTGACGCAGCAGCTCATTCGCAATGACGGGTTTGCGGTGATTTTCTTTGAGGCGATTGTGCGCAAGATGTTGAAGGGGGTTTATCAGGTGGGTTGATCTTGCGAGAGATTAATGGGACTGGTCCGGGGGGGAGCGGGTGCCGCCCAATATGGCCCGGAGCCTAGCGACGGGCCAGTCGGAGAAAACAGTGGGGTATTGCAGTGTTTCAGTACCTTGATTCTTTTTTGATCCTGTTTCCTACTTGAATCCATAGGTCTTTGATGTCTGATAGCTGCGCTTTTTGCTTGCGCTTGACGTTGTCGAAGAAGTCAAAGGCGCTGAAGATGAAGACGCCGGGACGCAGCTCATAAAGCGCCGTATGGCACATGCTGGTAGCTCGATACACCGGGCCGTCGTCGAGATAACAGTCTGACTCGGCAGCGTAAATTTTTATCGGATCGGCCATTAGGGGTGTCATTGGATAAGTGAAGAGGGGGGTAAATGTGTAATAGCCGATCTGCTGCTCATCCCGATCGCCCCAACGTTCTTCGTCGGGGACTGTCTCGGCGAAACCCATCGCCCAAATATAGTCCTTGTTAGACGAGATACATAGTTCGCCTAGCCACTTCTTCGTTTTTGTAGAGTGGAAGACGGTGCAGTAGCTATCTGGATAATCTTTGCTAACTGGTTTCATGTTTTTGGACATGTGCCACGCTTTGGGAAAGCGTAAATCCCGGGTAAGCGCGATTGCCTCATTTCTGGAAAGGACTTGCGAAAAAGCAGGGTCTGCAAATATCGGTAGAAAGGCAAAGAGTAATATTCTGATCGCTTGCATATAAGTTTTTCCGATGTCGGTGTTGGTCTTTGCGCCGGAGTTAGGAATTTTTTTCTAGCGCAGAGGTTTTTTTCTGTCGACCTCCCCATCTAGGGTTTATCTTTTTTTGTCGATCTTTTTTCCCACCTCAATCCATAAATTCCTGATGTCCCTGAGTTGGGTCTTCTGTTTGCGCTTCACGTTGTCAAAGAAGTGAAAGACGCTATAAATGAAGACGCCGGTGCGCAACTCATACAGTGCGGTGTGGCACATGCTGGTGGCGCGATACACCGGACCGTCTTCCATATAGCAGTCCGGTTCGGCGGCGTAGTTCTTTATAGGTTTCAAAATAAATGGCGTCATTGGGTAGATGAAAAGTGGCGTGACGCTCCAGTAGCCGACCTCATATTTGCTACGATCGGCCCAGTCCTCCTCTTCAGGTACTTCGTCCCGGATCCCCATCGTCCTGATGAAATTCTTATTTGAAGAAATGCAGAGTTCTCCGAGCCATTGATTTGTCTTGCGTGAATAAAAGACAGTGCAGTATGTTTTAGGAAAGTCTTTTCCTAGCGGTTTCATATTTTTTTGAATGCGCCATGCGGCAGGAATATGAAGGTCTTGCGATAGTGTGGCTAACTCCTTCGTGGAAATTTCGGTTGCCGAAGCGAACGGAGCAAGAACTGCGAAGAGGGTGAAGAACTGAATTCGAATTCTGATCATTTTTTGTCATCCAATAGTATGTTCTGTGCCCAGAGAGTCTCCTTCAAGCGTTCGTCCAGATGATTGGGTTTTCCAGTGGTTCTATTAATTCCGTTGATCGCCGTCGCTACCGCTTGTACCGTGGCCTGATCAATAATTGATGATGTTATTCTTAAGTTGATGGTCTTGAATTTGTTGTCCTGTGCACCAGCCGTCCAATACCATCCGCCCGAATCAATTGCGTTGTAGATATTGATCGAAAGCCACTGCGGATCCGTGACTTTGGGTGCCTTCGCCGGATTAGAAGGATGCCACCAGGTTGACTCAAATGAGGTAGGAGATATCCATCCGCGATACACCCAATACTTCCCATAATTCTCCCGCCCACTAAGCTGCTTGATCCCCCGCCCCCTGAACTTCGGCCCGTCATGTTCCTCGATATTCCCAAGCCTTCCGGTGAGGTAATAGAGATAATCCGTCTTGGCCTTGGGCGTGTAGAACCCCGCATCCTCCGGCTGAAAACTTTCATGCGTTGGATTCCTGGCGAAGCTCACCGATCCCTCCGCCATCATCACGAGAAAGTTGCATTCAACCGCCGCCTCACCCAGAAAATGCGTCATCCGCACCGGTGAATTGATCAGGTACTTGCGCATCACCTTGTTG
>NZ_JABFMQ010000012.1:0-140243 GCF_013359625.1 Herbaspirillum sp. C9C3 | reverse complement strand
GGGGGCAACCCTCCGGGAGAGGCCGCCAAGCGTCGCCTGCCGTTGTTGCAGCTCCCGTAGTACCACCAGGTGATCAGCATGCAGCTGGCATAGAAGCCCACGAAAATGAACATGGCCATGTCGGGCGCGCCGGTCATGCGAATGGAGGTGCCGAAGCTCTGCGGGATGAAGAAGCCGCCATAGGCGCCGATGGCACCGGAGAAGCCCAGCACGGCGGCCGATTCCTTGGCCGCATCCAGGCGCGCCTGCTGCAGGGCAGCTTCGCCTTGGCCTTGGGCGGCGCGTTCACGCTCGGTCTGGAAGATCAGCGGGATCATGCAGAAAGTCGAGCCATTGCCCAGGCCGGTCAGGATGAACATGACAATGAAGGACACCAGGAACAGCGCGAACTGGTGCGTATGCAAGGCCGGCAGGATGCCCAGCAGGATGGCCAGGCCCATGGCCAGGAATACCCACAAGGTCAGGCGCGCACCGCCGATGCGGTCCGACAGCATGCCGCCCAGCGGACGCGCCAGGGCACCGGCCAGGGGGCCGAGGAAGGCGTATTGCGCCACCGCGACCTCGGGGAATTCGGCCTTGATCAGCATCGCAAAGGCCGCCGAGAAACCGATGAAGGAGCCGAAGGTACCCACGTACAGCCAGCACATGAGCCAGTTGTGCTTGCGCTTGAAGATCACCGCCTGGTCGGCCAGCGAGGCGTGCGCCGAGGCGATGTCATTCATGCCGAACCAGGCCGCCAGGGTGGCCGCGACGATGAAGGGTACCCAGATGAACCCGGCATTGGCCAGCCAGAAGGTGCTCTCCACACCGCTCTTGGGATCATGGAAGAGGAAACCCTGACCCGATATCGAGGCCGCGAACACGGCCGAGGAAATCACCATTGGTGTGACGAACTGCACCACCGACACGCCCAAGTTGCCGATACCGGCATTCATGCCGGTGGCGTAACCCTTGCGCGCCTTGGGGAAGAAAAAGCTGATGTTGGCCATGCTGGAACTGAAGTTGCCACCGCCCAGCCCGCACAGCAGCGCCAGTCCCAGCAGGGTGGAATAGCTGGTGCTCGGGTCCTGCAGTGCCAGGCCCATGCCGATGGCCGGAATCAGCAGGCTGGCGGTGGAAATGGCAGTCCACTTGCGGCCACCGAAGACCGGTACCAGGAAGGAATAGAAGATACGCAGCGTGGCGCCCGAGAGCGCCGGCAAGGCCGTCAGGAAAAACAGCTGGTCCTTGCTGAAATGGAAGCCCGCCTTGTCCAGGTTGGCCGCCACCACGCTCCATAGCATCCAGACCGCGAAGGCCAGCATCAGGCAGGGGATCGAGATCCACAGATTGCGACGGGCGACGGCTTGGCCCTGCTTGTGCCAGAACTCGGGGTTTTCCGGTTCCCAGCGTTGTAATACGTGAGTCATGATGAGTCCTTGTCAGAGGAAGGGATCAGTGGGCTTGCGGCGCACTGGAGGTCATGGTCGTCTCGCCACGGAACTGGAAGTGCATCCATACGAGCGAGCAGCAGACCGTGCCGTAAAGCAGCATGAAGCAGGAGCTGCGTACGCCCGTGAGGTCGAGCGCGATGCCAAAGAGGATGGGCAGGATGAATCCGCCCAGCCCGCCGGCCAGGCCGACGATGCCGGAGACGGCGCCGATGTTGCTGCTGTAGTCGTCCGAGATGAACTTGAAGACCGAGGCCTTGCCTACGGCCATGGCCACGCCCACCACGAACAGCAGCACCGTGAACAAAACCGGGTTCAGACCGAGGTGGAAGGTCTGCGGGCCGCTTACGGTCAGGATGGTGAAATCGGTCTGCGGATAGGACAGCAGGAAGAACGCCACCCAGCAGATCCACATCACCCACCAGGTTACCTTGCTGGCACCGTACTTGTCGGAGAGCCAGCCGCCCATGGCGCGCAGCACACCGCCCGGCAGCGAGAAGCAGGCGGCCAGCAGGGCGGCGTGCTTGATATCGAAACCATATTCGGTGACGTAGTACTTGACCATCCACAGGCTCAGGCCCACGTAGCCGCCGAACACGACCGAGTAATACTGGCAGTAGCGCCAGACCTTGGGCTCCTTGAGCATGCGGATCTGGTCGATGAAGCGGGTATCGGACGCCACCTGGTGGCTGGGATCGGTGGAGGAGCAGAACCAGAAGATCAGCGCCGCTATCAACATCAGGCCGGCATAGACCTGCGGCACCAGGGCCCAGCCGCCAGCGGCGATGAGGGCCGGGGCGATGAACTTGTTGACCGCCGCGCCCGAGTTGCCGGCGCCGAACACGCCCATGGCCAGACCCTGGCGCTCCTTCTTGAACCAGCGCGCCACATAGGGCGTACCGACCGAGAAGGAGCCACCGGCCAGGCCCACGAACAAGCCCAACACCAGGAAATGCCAGAAGGCGGTGGCATAGGAAATCAGCCAGATCGGCACGATCGTGCAGAGCATCAGGATGAAGAAGACGATGCGGCCGCCGTAGCGGTCGGTCCAGATGCCCAGGGGCACGCGGATGAGCGAACCGGTCAGCACCGGCATGGCGGTGAGCAGGCCGAATTCGGTTTCGTTCAGGTGCAGGGTATTCTTGATGGGAATGCCGATGACCCCGAACATCACCCAGATGGTGAAACAGACGGTAAAGGCCAGCGTACTGGAACCCAGTACGCCATAGGCCCGGCTTTGGTCGGACATGAAGCCTCCTGCGGATGGTGATCGATGCAGTCCAGCTTATCGATCACGGCGGGCAGGCAACATTGGTCCGACGGTGAGGAAGGTGAAGGAAAAAGGAGGAGGGGGGAGGCCGGAAGAACTAGTTCTTCCGGCCAGGCAGCTCAGCTTGCTGCCAGCGTCTGCTGCGCCTTGTCCAGCCAGGTGGCGAGGCTGTCGGTGAGATCCTTTTGGCTGAAGGAGCAGCTTTCCTCGGTGAAGAGGCTGCCGGCTTCGAGTCGCGCCAGCAGGTCTTCGGCGACCTGGCGATAGCGGGCGGGCAGGGCGTTCATCACCTCTTCCTGCGCGCGCCAGGTGCTGCACAGGGTGGCGATGTCGCCACGCCCTGCGCGCAGGGCGTCCAGGGCATCGCGCATGAGGGGCAGTCGGGAGGCGGCGGGGTGGTTCATCGAGGGCTCCTCTCTCAGGTACGCGCAGCAATGACGAACAGCGCGATCACGCTCAGATAGCCGATGATCCACACCGCCGAACGGGCCGAGGGTTTGTCCGCCAGGTACAGCACCGTGTAGAGGAGGCGGGCGGCGATGAAGGCCAGTGCGGCGATGTCGATCTGCCCTTGCGGCGCGCCCACTTGCTGCGCCACCAGCACGGCGGCGGCGAAGAAGGGGAAGGCCTCGAAATGGTTGCGATGCGCATAGTCGGCACGGCGGCGCACGCCGGTCTGCTTGTCCAGCCAGGCGCGCGGTTCGGCATTGTCGAAGTCGCGTCGGCCATACTTGGCCACGGCGATGGTGAGGACCGGCATCAGGCCGGCCACCAGGATGCACCAGTAGGATAGGATCATGCCTTGCGTCTCCTTGTTGTGAAATCAGAGGTCAGAGGTCCTTGGCAGCGAAGGTGTTGCAGGCGCTGACCTTGCCTTGGGCAATGCCGCGCTTGAACCAGCTCACGCGCTGCGCCGAACTGCCATGGGTGAAGGAATCCGGTACGACCACGCCGCGCGCCTGGCGTTGCAGGGCATCGTCGCCGATGGCCGAGGCGGCATGCAGGGCGTCTTCGATATCGCCTTCTTCGAGAATGTGGCGGGCCTGGTTGGCATGATAGGCCCAGACTCCGGCAAAGCAGTCGGCCTGCAACTCCAGTCGCACCGACATGGCATTGGCCTGCTTCTCGCTGGCATTGCGGCGGGCCGCATCGACCTTGTCGGAAATGCCCATCAGGTGTTGCACGTGGTGCCCCACTTCATGCGCGATCACATAGGCCTGCGCGAAATTGCCGGAGACCTTGAAGCGCTGCTTCATCAGTTCATAGAAAGACAGGTCGATATAGACCTTCTGGTCACCGGGACAGTAGAAGGGACCGGTGGCGGTCTGGCCGGTGCCGCAGGCGGTGGGCGTACTGCCGGAGAAGAGCACCAGCTTGGGCCGCACGTACTGCTTGCCATTGCTGGCGAAGATCTGGCCCCAGGTATCTTCGGTGTCGGCCAGGACGGTGGAGACGAAGCGCGCCATCTGGTCGTTGGGCGAAGGCTTGTGGGAGGGCGCCTGCTGCTGCACCGGCGCTGGCGAGCCACCGCCCGAGAGCAGGTTGAGCATGGTCAGTGGATTGATGCCCAAGAAGTAGGAGGCCACCAGGGCCACCGCAACCGTGCCCAGCCCGATGGAACGTCCGCCGAAGCCAAAGCCGCCGCCCCCGCCGCCATCCTCGCCACGGCGATCTTCCACGTTGTCGCTTTCGCGATTGCCTTCCCATTTCATGATGTGTTCTCCGCTGCTGCACGCTGCAATGCCGGGATTGTAATGGATGGCATGGGCGGCGGCTTGTCCGGCGTTGTCTGACCGGGGCAGGCTGCACTGTCCGATTGCGCCGGATGAGCTGGCGCGGTAGGGTGAGGCGACCGGCTAGCGGGATGTCGGCTTGGCGCTGCCGGCATTCGGTGCCACACTGTGTCACGGCCTGCACCCCTCATCCGCAATGACAACAGCACAGGAGGCGACATGATCATCTGGCTCATTCTTCTCATCGCCAGCGCACTGGCCCTCATGATGATGCGCGCGGGCGCCTGGATCTGGCTGGTGGCCGAGGCTGTCCTGATCTGGCTGGGCGCGCGCCTGGCCGGTATTGAATTGCCGGTGCTGGTGCTGCTGGCCATCCTCTTCTTTACGCCGACGCTGCTGGTGGCCATCAAGTCCGTGCGTCAGTCGCTGATGACGCGCCCGGCACTGGACCTGTTCCGCAAGATCATGCCCGGCATGTCGGCTACCGAGCGCGATGCCATCGAGGCCGGCACCGTCTGGTGGGATGCCGAGCTGTTCTCGGGCAAGCCGGACTGGAAGCGCCTCTTCGAGCTGCCCGCACCACGCCTGACGCCGGAAGAACAGAGTTTCCTCGACAACGAGGTCGAGCAGTTGTGTGCCATGGTCAGCGACTGGGAGACCAGCGTGAAGACCCAGGACCTGCCGCCCGAAGCCTGGCAGTTCATCAAGGACAAGGGTTTTCTGGGCATGATCATTGCGCGTCAATATGGCGGCAAGCAGTTCTCGGCCTATGCGCATTCGCAGGTGGTGATGAAGCTGGCCTCGCGCAGTTCGGCGGCGGCCATCGCGGTGATGGTGCCCAATTCGCTGGGCCCGGCGGAGTTGCTGCTGCATTACGGGACCGAGGCCCAGAAGAATCATTACCTGCCGCGCCTGGCCCAGGGCCTGGAAATTCCCTGCTTCGAGCTGACCAGTCCCTATGCGGGCTCGGATGCGGCGGCCATTCCGGATGTGGGCATCGTCTGCAAGGGCGAGCATGAGGGGCGCGAAACCCTGGGCTTCCGGGTGACCTGGAGCAAGCGCTACATCACCCTGGCACCGATTGCGACCGTGCTGGGCCTGGCCTTCCGCGTGCGTGATCCGGATGGACTGCTGGGCAGCAATGCCGAGCCGGGCATTACCTGCGCCCTGATCCCGACCGCTCATCCGGGCGTGATCACCGGACGTCGCCACTGGCCGCTCAATGCCGTCTTCCAGAACGGGCCGACCGAGGGGCGCGATGTCTTCATTCCGATGCAATGGGTGATCGGCGGTGCCGAGCAGGTCGGACGCGGCTGGCGCATGTTGATGGAATGTCTGGCGGCAGGGCGGGCGATTTCTCTGCCTTCCTCCAGCGTCGGCTTCTCCAAGCTGGCCGTGCGCGGTACCAGTGCCTACACCGCCATGCGACGCCAGTTCAAGATCGAGATCGGCAAGTTCGAAGGCGTGCAGGAAGCCCTGGCGCGCATGGGCGGGCATCTCTACATGATGGATGCCACGCGCCGCTTGTCGGCACTGGCGGTGGATGCCGGCGAGAAGCCTTCGGTCATCTCGGCCATTTCCAAGTACCACGTCACCGAGCGCGGGCGCATGGTGGTCAATGACGGCATGGACGTGATCGGCGGCAAGGGCATCTGCATGGGGCCGGGCAATTTCCTGGCGCGGGTGTACCAGCAGGTGCCCATTGCCATCACGGTGGAGGGCGCCAATATCCTGACGCGCTGCCTGATCATCTTCGGCCAGGGCGCCCTCCGTTGTCATCCCTATGTGTTGCAGGAACTGGCCACCGCTGCTGACGAGGACCGCGAACGCGCCGTGCAGGAATTTGACCGGCTGCTCTTCGCCCACCTTTCCTTCGTCGCGGCCAATGCGGCGCGCAGCTTCGTGGGCGGCATCAGCCGTGGCTGGCTGCTGCCTTCCTCAAGTCATGCGACAGGCGCCACGCGAAGCTACTTCCGCGCGGTGGTGCATCTGTCCTCGGCCTTTGCGTTGCTCACCGATGTGAGCATGGGCGTACTGGGCGGCACCCTCAAGTTCCGTGAACGGATGTCGGCACGGCTGGGCGATGTGGTCTCGCAGCTCTATCTCGTCTCTGCGGTACTCAAACGCTTCGAGGACGAGGGCCGGCAGGAGGAGGATCTGCCCTACGTGGACTGGTCGGTGCAGGATGCGCTGCATCGCGCCCAGGAAGCCATCATCGAGGTCTTGCACAACTTCCCCAATCCGGTCATCGCGCTGCTCTTGCGGGTGCTGATCTTCCCGCTTGGCCGGCTCTACCGCCAGCCCTCGGACGTGCTGGGCACACGCGTGGCCAAGGCCATGCAGACGCCGGGCGAGAGCCGCAACCGGCTGGTGGCCGATGCCTATGTCCCGCGCGATGGTGACCCGCTGGCCTGCGGCGAGAAAGCCTTCATGCTCACGCCGGTGGTGCAGCAACTGGAGCATAGGCTCAAGGCCGACATCAAGGAGGGCAAGCTGCCGCCGATGCCGCAGAGCCTGCTGGAAGTCCCGGCCTGGAGTGCGCTGGCGCTGGAACGCCAGCTGATCTCGCAGCAGGAGAAGGACGCGCTTGATGCCTTTGCCCGCTATGGCGACCAGAGCGTGCAGGTCGATGACTTCGGCGCAGATTTCGATCGCGCGGAGATTGTGGCGCAACTGCGTTCATGAGGAGATGAAGGTTTGCGTTATCCTGCCGGTTCCCGCGTATTCCACAGGATCAACCATGACCCCGCAGCCTCGCATCTACCTGGCCGGCCCCGATGTCTTCCAGCGCGATTATGCGCAGCACAAACTGCAGATCAAGCGGTGGTGCGCCGAACTCGGGCTGGTCGCCCTGTGCCCCGGTGACGACGAGGTCAGCGGCGACAGTAAGGCCGAGGTGGCGCGCCGCATCTACCAGATCAATGTGGCCCTGATCGACTCCGCCGATTACGTCGTGGCCAATGTCTGCGATTTTCGCGGGCACGAACCCGACTCGGGCACGGTCTTCGAGATCGGATACGCCGTCGGGCGCGGCAAGAAGGTGTGGTGCTACAACACGCCGGCGCAGGACCTGCTGCATCAGGTGCCGCAAGCCGAACCGGGTTACTGCCGCGCAGGCATGCTGATCGAGGATTTCGGACTGCCGCGCAATCTCATGCTGGCGCATGCCGCCGAACTGGTGCAGGACGGTCTGCACGCCTGCCTGCAACGGGTGGCGCGCTGGCACGGCGGCCAGCGCTGATGCTTCATTGCGGGCTCAGGCGTCCCATCAGGTAGAACTCTTCATTGGGCCGCATGCTGGTCACGTTGGCCAGCCGGTTTGACATGCCGAAGAAGGCCGCGATGGCGGCCATGTCCCAGGCGTCTTCCTCTTCCCAGCCATGCGCCTTGAGCGTGGCGAAATCCTCATCATTCACAGCCCAGGCGCTGGCCGAGACCTT
The DNA here is from genome assembly GCF_013359625.1 of Herbaspirillum sp. C9C3. Lineage (NCBI taxonomy): Bacteria > Pseudomonadati > Pseudomonadota > Betaproteobacteria > Burkholderiales > Oxalobacteraceae > Herbaspirillum > Herbaspirillum sp. C9C3. Next base: position 132,370 of record NZ_JABFMQ010000012.1, on the reverse strand, counting down.
CATGGCGAACTCCAGCATGGCCTTCTGTCGCGCGCTGATGTCGGCCTTGCGGTAGTTGATGGCGACCTGGTCGGCCAGCAGCGGATCTTTGGCGCGGATGCGCAGGATCGCCCCATGGGCCACGACACAATACTGGCACTGGTTGGCGTTGCTGGTGGCCACCACGATCATCTCGCGCTCGGCCTTGGTGAGCCCGCCGGGTTTGTCCATCAAGGCATCGTGATAGGCGAAGAAGGCGCGGAATTCATCCGGCCGATGCGCCAGTACCAGAAACACGTTGGGGATGAATCCGGACTTTTCCTGCACGGCCAGGATGCGGCTGCGGATATCCTCCGGCAGCGTATGAAGATCGGGGATGGGGAAGCGGCCAATGGGCGCATTGGGGGTGGTGGCTTGGGGCATGCGTGTCTCCTTGTTCATTTGTTGTGGGTGTGATGTCAAGACCTTAGCACTTCTGGCCCGCAGCTAATGTCGCCGGACTGACGGTGAAGCTTTTTGCTTCATATTGCCCTCAGAATACTATTTGAAAATATTATTAAGATATATCTTGAAATGCAGATGATTAAGATATATCTTGGCTATATCGATCGACACGCAGCGTGCGTCAGTCGCTGCATTGGCAACCTGACAAGAAGGAAACACCATGTTCAAGCATTTATTTCATCAACCCGGCCAACCCGGCCACGGCCCCAAGCACCAGCGTCACGACCGTGGGCATCATGGCGGCGGCCTGTTCGAAGACGGCGAGCCGCGCGGTCCGCGTGGCCATCATGGCCCCGGCGGCCGTGAAGGCGGCGGACGCGGCGCGCGCATGTTCGAGCAGGGCGCCTTGCGCATCGTGATGCTGCATCTGCTGCAGGAAAAGCCGCGCCACGGCTACGACATCATCAAGGCCATCGAGCAACTGGTGGGCGGTGGCTACAGCCCCAGCCCTGGCGTGATCTACCCGACCCTGACCCTGCTGGAAGAAATGGGCCATGCCTCGGTGCAGGGCGAGGAAGGCGGCAAGAAGCTCTACACCCTCAGCGCCGAGGGCCGAGCCTATCTGGAAGAACAGGAAAACGCCGAGCTGCTGCAGCAGGTGCTGCGCAAGTTCGAGCTGCGCCGCCAGGAACGTCCCGACGCCGATTCGCCCGAACTGCGCCGCGCCGTGCAGAACTTCCGCATGGCCCTACATACGCGCCTGGCCAAGGGCAAGCTGGCCAAGGAAGAACTGCATGCCATCATCGACATCATCGACCGCGCCGCCGTGGCGGTGGAGCGGGTCTGAGCCGGCGGTTTCAGAATTTGGAAAGGAACTTCATATGAGAGAACATCGCTACCGCATCACCCTTGAGCACCTGGCTACGGCCTCGGAGGGACAGCCCTTGCACGCACCCCTGAGTTTCGAGGCGGGCAACCATGACGATCTCTTCACTATCGTCTCCCGCCTGCGTGGCAACGGGCAATTCGACAGTGACACCAGCGCGCAGCTGGCGCTGGGCTTGAAGCTGTTCGGGGAAGTGATCCTCAAGAACCGCAAGCATCCGCTGTTCGAGGAGATCGGCCCAGCCTTGCGCGACTTCATCATGAAGCTGAAGTCGCAGGGCAAGGCCGCCGGCGCAGCGCAGGGCGAACCTGCCGCCGAATAAGAGTCAAGAGGCGCGCCTGCGCGCCTGCTGCTTACTGATTGGCCGGTGCAATCATCTCCGCATAGTCATACAACGCACCGAGGATGTCCTGGGTGCGTTCGTCATCCGCCTCTTCCTGCAACTGGTCGATCTGCTCGAACAGCTGCGCGACGGTGCGTGCACCACCGGCACCCTCGAACAGGCGTGCGGCACGGTGTTCTTCCCAGTGCTGTGCTTCCTCGGGACTCAAGGTCTCGGGGAAGTTGCGGGCGCGATAGCGGAACAGGATTTCATTCAATCGCCTGTCATCGAAGGCCACGCTGGCACCAGTCAGTGCCTGCCCCGGCAGGGCGCGCAGCTGCGTGAGCTGGCGGCGGTCAGCGTTGCCGATGAAACCGCCGTACAAATCTTCATCCACGTCCACCGGCCCTTCCTGCTCGCGCTGGTAGACCTCGCGCCACAGCGGACTCAAATCGGGCAGGGCGGCGGCCTTTTCGGCGTGGCGCAGGGCTGCGTCCACATCGATGTTCAATTGGCCGGCGCGCTCGGCGGAGAGCGTCTTGAGACTACCCACCACCATCGGCGACTTGTTCAGGTGAATGCTCTTGACCGGCAGTCGGGTCATGCCCTCCGGCAGTTCATCACGCCGGGTGAACATGCGTTCGCGCACCGTGGCCGCATCCATGCCCGCCAGTTCGCCGGGGTCATGGCCGAGATCCCAGGCGATCACTTCATTCTTGTTGGTCGGGTGCATGCCCAGCGGCCACATCAGGGCCAGGCAGCCATTGGCCACGGGGAACATGCCCGACGCATGCAGGAAGGGTCTGGCCGCCGGCAAGCCGATTTCGGCAGCTGCCTTGTCCTTCTTGTGCAAGGCCAGGGCGAAGTCGAACAGGCGCGGGTTGTGCTGGCGGATCAGGCGCGCCAGCGCGATGGTGGCGCGCACATCGGAGAGTGCGTCGTGTGCGGCGTCGTGGGCCAGGCCATTGGCCTTGGAGAGGTGCTCCAGCTTGAAGCTGACGCTGCCGTCTTCCTTGGTTGGCCACTGGATGCCCTCCGGGCGCAGCGCATAGGTCAGTCGCACCACGTCCAGCAAATCCCAGCGGCCGCAGCCGTTGGCCCATTCGCGGGCATAGGGATCGATCAGGTTGCGCCAGAACATGAAGCGTGTGACTTCATCATCGAAACGAATGGTGTTGTAACCCACGCCGATGGTGCCGGGTTCTCCGAGCGCCTGCTCGATGCGGGCCGCAAATTCGTGTTCGGCCATGCCGTGTTCCAGACAGTGCTGCGGCGTGATGCCGGTGATCAGGCAGGATACCGGGTCGGGCAGGTAGTCCGGGGCCGGCTTGCAGTAGATCATGATGGGTTCGCCGATCTCGTTGAGCTCGGCATCGGTACGCACGGCGGCAAACTGCGCAGGCCGGTCGCGGCGCGGCACGGCGCCAAAGGTTTCGTAGTCGTGCCAGAGGAAGGTGTGATTGGACATCGCAGCGGGCTTCTGAGGGAATCGCGCGATTATAGAGCCTTGTGTCGCCCTTGCCAGCATGCAGAGCGGCAGGGCGCGGGACGAAGTCGGATTCTTGCGAGGCGCCGCAGCGCCACAGCGGCCGTTACCGGCCCGGGCTCATTTCTCCGGGGCGGCAGGCGTGGCGGGGGCCAGCGGTACCATCGGCGCTATCGGCGCGGCGTCGCGCTGCAAGACCTTGCGCAGGGCATCCTGTAACGTGCCGCTGCGCATGGGCGCATTGCCACCGGCGTACTCGATGTTGTCGATGACCCAGCCGCGGGCATCACGGGCCAGCATGAGCTTGTCGGTCCATTTGACCGGGGATTGCAGTTTGGCGTCGCTGAAGATCAGCTCCACGGCACAAGTGGCCTCGCGCTCCTGCGCTTCGCAGCGGACCACCCGGAAGGTGGAGGCACCATTCGGATTGCCCGTCAACAAATCCCCTTGCACCAGCGGCGGCAAGGGCTCGGCATCAGGATCGGCCGCCTGCTCGGCTGTCGACTGCGCCACGCGGGCCTCCTGGGCCACCGAGACATCCTTCAACAGGTCGAACAGCGGCACCGACAGGAAACGGCGGAAGGTAATCAGTTCCCTGAGCGTCAGCGCGCCCGAGGGACGGTTCGAGGCATGGGTCTGGTAGAACTCCGTGACCAGTTCCTTGGCCTTGCCCTCTTCATTGGCCGAGCAGGCTGCAAGCAGCAGGCTGGTGGCGACCATGAGTGTCTTACCGATCCGCTTCAATCCGATTCTCCCTGGGCCAGGCGCAGGATGGCGCTGGCGTGTTGTTTCGTGGTGCTATGGTCATTTTGCTATTTTTTGGCGTGCCCTTGCGCAGTCAGCCAGGCGGGCGCAAGCCGCCCAGCATGCCAGAGCCATATCTTAAGCGTCCGGTCGCAACAGGAAGGCCGGGAACACATTGCCAAAAGGGCGCCAATTCCGCCGCCGGGGTGCGACGGCGAGCCGCCTCGGCTCATTGGGCCTGGTCGATGGCGTCGTTGAGGTTGTCGCTGAGGTATTCGCGCTGGGAGGACTGGTCGTTGCCGATGAACTCGATATCGTCGATGCGCCACTGGTGTTCCTGGCGCACCAGCAGGATCTTGTCGTTCCAGGACTCGTCGGCACCCTCGTTCTGGTAGCGGAAGGCGACCTGGCAGGAGGCGCGGTCGGTATCGCTGTCGCAGGACTGCACTTCAAAGGAGGTGGCGCCTTCGTAGAGCGAGGTGAACAGGTCGCCCTCGATGAGGGGCGCGGCCTGCGGGCCGGCCACGCTGTGATAGCGCACGTCGGCGGCTTCGGCCCGGCTCAGCAGGGCGTAGAGGGCGCGGCTGACCAGCGGCTCGAACTGCTTGAGTTCCTCGGCCGAGGGCAGGCCGGGGGCGCGGTTCTTGAGGTGGATACGGTAGAAGTTGCCGATCACCTCGGCCTGCTGCCGTTCGTCACCGCTGAAGTTGTTGCAGCCGGACAGGGCCAGCAGCATGCCCAGTGCACAGGCGCCGGCGCGCAGATGGCGTGGGGTGGGTAAGCGGAGCAGTGTGGTCATTCTGGTGTTCCTGCGCACGGTGCAGACCGGCGCTGTTGTCATGGCGGCGCATCATCGGTATGCGGCCTGCGGGGGCGGCTCTTTGGGCCGGCCCCCGGGCCTGCCCCTTAGTCAAGGGCAGGCCGGAAAACGTTCCGCAGCACCGGGTCGGGTGGCGCAGCGGGTATCCGGTGGGCGATGGGCGCGCCCGGCGCGCACCGGTCTTACGCGGATTCGGTCAGCAGTGCGAAGTGCTCCACCTGCGGGGCACCGGCGAAGAAGGGGCCGACGATGCCGCGCCATTCGGTGAAGGCGGGCGATTCACGGAAATCCACGGTATGGTTTTCCAGGGTGGCCCAGTACACCATGAGCAGGTAGCGCTCGGGCGATTCGATGCCTTTTTGGACCTTGTGGCCGAGATAGCCACGGGCCTTGCTGATGGTTTGCGCCAGGCCGCGCTGGATGGCTTCGTCGAATTCTGCTTGCTTGCCGGGTTGGATGCGGATGTCCGCCAGTTCCAGGATCATGTGGGTCTCCAGTGCATAGTCGAGGGATGCCCGAGAACGGCCATCTACGAGGCCGGCCGGGCGCTCGATTATTACATGTTCGTCCGATGCCGGCTTTCAATGGAATCGTGCCATGAATGAAAAGCTTTCATTGGACGGGGAGGCTCCCTTTTTCCAGCTTCTGGGCCATGTCTTCCAGGGTGATCTCGATGGCGCGCGTGCTGATCATGATTTCCCACAGCGACACCAGCAATGACAGCACCAGCAGCATCAGGCTCAGGCCGAACAGCACCTCGGCCCAGTGATTGCGATCCACGAAGATCAGGTACATCGAGATGGCGCACATGATGAAGCTGGACACGCCCAGTGCCTGCATGTAGCGGGTCAGCACGATGCGTTTGCGCAGATTGAGGATCTGCCGGATCACCAGCCCGCGTTCATCGTTCTGTCCCTGGTGCTGCAGGTTGCGGATCAGCTGCGCCAGCACCAGGAAGCGGTTGGTATAGGCCAGCAGCAACAGCGAGGTCGCGGGGAACAGCAGGGCAGGGGTGGTGAGGTTGATCATCGACATGGCAGGGAACAATCGGGGACGTGATTCTAACCGCTCCCGAGGCGCAAGAAACATGCCCGGGAAAGGTCGCCGGCGTTTGCGCAAACGGGCGATCTGTTTTGGGGCGTCAGGGTGGTGCAGGCGCGCTTTTTGCACCGCCGGGCAGCAGCGCGCCGGGGCGGCCGAAATCTTTTACGGATTTATTTTTGCGGGGCAGCGCCGCAGCAATTGTTATTTGTGCGGTCGCTCAATACACTAGCCCCCGTTCCACATCCACGTACAAATCAAAACAAATCCACAACGAAAGGGATCTCCATGTCGGGTTCGTATTTCCCCCAATGGCGGCTGCGCCAAAGCACCAACGACGGCCAGGGGGCCGTGATCGCCGCCGATGAGCGGCTGCCTGCACCGCAGACGCTGGCCATGGGCGTGCAGCACGTGGTGGCCATGTTCGGCTCGACCGTGCTGGCCCCGCTGCTCATGGGCTTCGATCCCAACCTGGCGATCCTGATGTCGGGCATCGGCACCCTGCTGTTCTTCCTGATGGTCGGCGGTCGGGTGCCGAGCTACCTGGGGTCGAGCTTTTCCTTCATCGGACTGGTCATCGCCGTGACCGGTTATGCCGGCTCTGGTCCCAACGCCAACCTCGGCGTGGCGCTGGGCGGCATCATCGCCTGCGGTGCGGTCTATGCCGTGATCGGGCTGATCGTCTCGGGCGTGGGCACGCGCTGGATCGAATCCCTGATGCCCCCGGTAGTGACCGGTGCGGTGGTGGCGGTGATCGGCCTGAACCTGGCCCCCATCGCCGTCAAGGGCGTCTCCGGCAGCAGTTTCGACAGCTGGATGGCGCTGGCCACCATCCTCTGTGTGGGCTTCGTGGCAGTCTTTACGCGCGGCATGCTGCAGCGCCTGTTGATCCTCATCGGCCTGCTGCTGGCCTATGTGCTCTACGCGGTACTGACCAACGGCATGGGCCTGGGCAAACCGATCGACTTTTCCACCGTGGCCAATGCCGCCTGGTTCGGTCTGCCGCACTTTGCCGCACCGGTCTTCCAGGGCAGCGCCATCGCATTGCTGGCACCGGTGGCCATCATCCTGGTGGCCGAGAACCTGGGCCACATCAAGGCCGTCTCGGCCATGACCGGCCAGAACCTGGACCGCTACATCGGTCGCGCCTTCATCGGCGACGGCCTGGCCACCATGCTCTCGGGCAGCGTGGGCGGCACCGGCGTGACCACCTATGCCGAAAACATCGGCGTGATGGCCGTCACCAAGATCTATTCCACCCTGGTCTTCGTGGTGGCGGCGGTGATCGCCATCCTGCTGGGCTTCTCGCCCAAGTTCGGCGCGGTCATCCTGACCATTCCTGGCGCGGTGCTGGGCGGCGTGTCGATCGTGGTGTTCGGTCTCATCACCGTGTCGGGCGCCCGCATCTGGGTCGAGAACAAGGTCGATTTCTCCAACAATACCAACCTGATCGTGGCCGCCGTCACGCTGGTGCTGGGCGCAGGTGACTTCACCCTGAAGATGGGCGGCTTCGCCCTGGGCGGCATCGGCACCGCTACCTTCGGTGCCATCATCCTGCACGCCCTGCTCAAGCGTCGCGGATGATTCCATCCTGACAAGGCGTTCATGCAGCACACCGGGGCTGGTCATGGTGACCGGCCCTTTTTGTTCTACCATGAGGTGAGGAAAGTGAAGATTTCCGTTGAGCAATCCTCGACGGCTGTCTATACTTTGTCGCGTTGCAGCGCAGCGCTGCCGCCACGGCCCCGGGGAAGGGCCGGTCGGGGGCGCATCTCGGCGCTGCCTGTCGCGGGCCTGGCCCGCCTTTCAGGGGAACCACCGCATGAAATCCGCCCTCCGCCTGCCAGCGCTGCTGTGCATCGCCCTGCCGTTGCTGTCGGCCTGTGACGCCGTGGCCGGCAAGAAGGATTACGCCTATTTCCGCAAGAACATCGAGGAGGCCAAGTCGGTCTCCGACCAGTGCCAGTTGAATGGCACCTCCGGCATGAACGAAGACCAGATCCGGGTCTGCGGTGCGGCCCGCGAGGCCTGGGGCAACCGCAACTTCAACTACTGAGCCGGGGCGGCCGTGCACGGGGCGTCACGGCCCTGTCACAAATCTGTCAAAGACGGTCGCTAGAATGCGGGGTCTCATGCCTTCCGCCCATTCCTGACCTGGCCGCTCATGCACAATCCGCCGGACACCCCGCAAGCACTGCACCTGCTCTACGAACCGGCCGGATTCATCTGCGCCTTCCGATTCGAGGAGGGCCGGGCACGCCAGATGAACTGGAATGAAGTGGTCGACTATCACCCCAGCGCACCGGATTTCGCCTGGCTGCACGTCAAGACCGCCGATGTGAAGATCCAGCAATGGATGGCGCATCACAGCGACATTCCCGAGTACATCACCGAATTCCTGCTCAGCAGCGACACCCATCCGGGCCTGCACGCCACGCCCGAGGGGGTGTATGGCACGCTGACCGATATGAAGATGGAGATCGGCGACACCGGGACCGAAAAGGGGGCACTGCATTTCTATCTGGACCGTACCCGCTTGTTGACCTTGCGCACCCAGCCGCTTCTGTCGACCAACCTGCTGCGTCAGAAGGTGCTGGACGGCGGTGACTTCGACAATCCCATGGACCTGTTCGCCGAGCTGCTGCGCTGTCTGGCCGATGGCTTCAATGCACGTCTGGACAAGCTCAATGACAAGGTGGACGACATCGAATTCTCGGTGCTCTCGGATCGCCGTTCCGAAGACCGCGCCGAGCTCTCCGGCATCCGCCGCCAACTGGCCGAGCTGCGTCGCTTCATCGCACCGGAGCGGCGCATCCTGGCCCAGTTTCAGCGCCTGCGTCCAGGCTGGGTGCCGCGCGAGGCACTGGAAGACCTGACCCATGCTCTGGATGAACTCAACGAACTGCACTCCACCGTGGAGGCTGTCTATGAACGCGCCAAGCTGCTGCAGGAAGAGATCGCCTCGCAGATGTCGGAGCAGATGAACCGCAACCTGATGGCGCTGTCGGTCCTGACGGCGCTCTTGATGCCGGCCACGCTGGTGTCGGGGATCTTCGGGATGAACGTGGCAGGTTTGCCGGGCCTGCATGATGAGACCTCGTTCTGGATCGTGATGGGCGCCATGGGCGGCCTCGGTGTGGCCACCGTGGCCTTCCTCAAGTGGATGAAGATATTCTGAGTGTCCCGCGCTCAGTGGAGCTGAGTGGCGCTTGGTGGCAGTCAGTCGCGGGTGGCCATGGCTTCTTCGCTCTCGCGGATCAGCTGGTCGATGTCCAGATTGTCCACCGCCTCCACCTTCAGTGACAGCGGGCGCCACAGCGAATACAGCCACAGCCCGATGCAGCACAGGGTGCCCAGGAAGAGCGTGATGAAGGCCGAGAGGAACAGGCCGATGAAGGGCGAGGCGATCAGGCCGTCATAACCGATCAGGTGCTTGCCATCCCAGGTGATGGTTTGTGCGCCGAACAGCGAGAGCACACCCATCAGCGTTGAAAACGGCACCAGCGAGAAGCTGGTACCGAGGGCCAGCAGTTTGTAGATGGATGACATCGACAAGCGCTGGATCTTGATCTGCTCGAACATGAGTTCCCCTAGCTCTGCCGGTGGCCCTGGCCACCCGGCTGCGCCATCCCGTTGGCGCGGACGACTGGCGCGCTGCCGCCCGCGTGGCCTTGCGGCCGTCTTCCCCTGATTGTGCTTACTTGCCCCAGCTGTCCTTGAGCGTGACGGCCCGGTTGAAGATCGGCTGGCCCCCGGTCGAATCGACGCGGTCGGCCACGAAGTAGCCGTGGCGTTCGAACTGGTAGATGTCGCCGGGTCGGGCGGTCTTCAGGGTCGGCTCCAGGTAGGCGGTGATGACTTCCTTGGAGTTCGGATTCAAGGCCGCCAGGAAATCCTTGCCGCCGGCATCCGGATGCGGGTCCGAGAACAGGCGGTCGTACAGGCGCACTTCGGTGGCCAGGGCGTGTTCGGCGCTGACCCAGTGCAGGTTGCCCTTGACCTTGTAGTTGGAACTGCCTTCGGTGCCGCTCTTGCTGTCTTCGAAGTAGTTGCAGTGCACGGCGATGACGTTGCCGTGTTCATCCTTGTCACAGCCGGTGCATTCGACCACGTAGCCGTAGCGCAGGCGCACCTTGTTGCCAGGGAAGAGGCGGAAATAACCCTTGGTCGGTTCTTCCATGAAGTCTTCGCGCTCGATCCACAGTTCGCGGGTGATGGGGAAGTGGCGGTGCGCGGTGTCGTGTTCCGGATGCGCGGGCGGATAGACCGGAGCGCTGCAATCGATGGACACGCCTTCGGGGAAGTTGTCGATGATCAGTTTCAAGGGACGCAGCACGGCTACCGCGCGCGGTGCCTTGGGATCAAGGTCTTCGCGCAGCGCGCCTTCGAGCACGCTGAAGTCGATCCAGCTGTTGTTCTTGGAGGCGCCGGTGCGGTCGCACATCAGACGGATCGCCTCGGGCGTGTAGCCACGGCGACGCAGGCCGACGATGGTCGGCATGCGCGGGTCGTCCCAGCCGGAGACGATCTTTTCATCCACCAGCTGGCGCAGCTTGCGCTTGCTGGTGATGATGTAGGTCAGATTGAGGCGCGCGAATTCATATTGATGCGGCAGCGGCTTCTTGAAGAAGCCTTCCTCGGCCAGGTGTTCCAGCAGCCAGTCATAGAACGGGCGCTGGTCTTCGAATTCCAGGGTGCAGATGGAGTGCGAGATGTTTTCCAGCGCATCTTCGATCGGGTGCGCGAAGGTGTACATCGGATAGACGCGCCACTTGTCGCCGGTATTGTGGTGGGTGGCATGGCGGATGCGGTAGATGGCCGGATCGCGCAGATTCATGTTGGGGCTGGCCATGTCGATCTTGGCGCGCAGGATCATGGAGCCATCCGGATGCTTGCCGTCGCGCATTTCCTCGAACAGGCGCAGCGACTCTTCCACCGGGCGGTCGCGCCACGGCGAATCCTTGCCGGGTTCGGTCAGGGTGCCGCGGTTCTCGCGCATCTGTTCGGCGTTCTGCTCGTCCACGTAGGCCAGGCCCTTGCGGATGAGCGCCTGGGCGCAGGCGTACATGACGTCGAAATAGTTGCTGGCGTAGTACAGGTGCGACTTGCCTTCATGCTCCCAGGAGAAGCCCAGCCACTTGACCGAGTCCAGGATGGTGTCGACGTATTCCTGTTCTTCCTTCTCGGGGTTGGTATCGTCGAAACGCATGTGGCAGCGGCCGGCATAGTCTGCCGCCAGGCCGAAGTTCAGGCAGATCGACTTGGCGTGGCCGATGTGCAGGTAGCCGTTGGGCTCGGGCGGAAAACGGGTCACCACCTGCGGCAGGGCCTGGCCATCCTGGCTGCTGCGCTGGGCATAGGTGCCCGAGACCAGGTCGGATTCGATGATGCCGCGCAGGAAATTGGTGGAGGGGGCAGGGGGATGACCGTTTTTCAGTTCGTTGCTCATGAGATGAATCGGGAGGAATGCCTGTTTATTCAGATGGCAGGCATTCTACCGCAGCTACCCAGGTTCCACGGGCTTTGCCGCCGTTGCGACAGGTTTTTTTGCCCGTCGACAACGCGCCTTGGAGGCGATATGAAGGTTTTTACCTGTTCTTGTTACACAAGATACGCCCATGTATTACCTGTGAGGGGGCGCGGCTGGCACTCTGCCAGCGTGGCCAGGCATCAGCCGGGCGCAGTGAACAAAAACGCCAAAACACAAGGAGTGCATCATGAGCCGTTGGATCAAGCTGATCGTCGCCGCCGCCGTGGCCGCTGCCACGTTGTCGGCCTGCGTGGTGGTGCCGGTGGGCCCGCCGCAGCCGCATTACTACCGTCCTTATTACGGCCCCGGGTATTACTACGGACGCTGATGGTTGAGCCAGGAGCGGCTACATCTGCCTGAACAGATAGGCGAACAGGCGGCTGACCGCCAGTTTTTCCGGGCGGTCGCGCAACTGCACGAAGAGCTTGCCGCTCTCTTCCCGCACCGCCGCCTGAATCTGCCGGACCTGCACCACGGTGCCGCGATGGATCTGCCAGAACTGGCGGGCATCGAGTTGCGGGATCAATTCCCGCAGGCTGGACCGGATCAGCGCGCTCCCCTCGGCGCTGACCACATTGACGTATTTGTCGGTGGCCTCGAAATAGATCACTTCGTCTACCGGGATCAACTTCACCTTGTTGCCGACTGCGGCGCGGATGTAGTCCAGTCGCGGCGGTGTCGGCTCGGCCACTGGCGCGGCCAGGGCACGCAGTTGCGCCAGGGCGCTTTCCAGCTGGCTATCCTGGTCGCTGGCGGCGCGCCGGGCCAGCAAGCCTTGCAGGCGCGCGACCGTGAGCGCCAGGCGCTCCTGACTGACCGGTTTGAGCAAATAATCGATGGCGGCGCGCTCGAAGGCTTGCAGGGCGTAATCGTCGTAGGCCGTGACGAAGACGATGAGCGGGAAGGGACGCCCCGCCGGCCACTCCTCGGCCAAGTCGCCGGCCACCTCCAATCCGCTGCGACCGGGCATCCTGATATCCAGGAACAGCACATCCGGCAGCAGTGCCAGCGCCCGCTCGAGCGCTTCGTCCCCATTGGCCGCCAGATGCGGTGCCGGCAGTTCCGGCCAGCAGCGTGCCAGGGCCTGGCGCAGTGCGTTGGCCAGCAGGGGTTCGTCTTCGGCGATCAGGGCAGTGGGATGGGCCATATCGGACTCCGACAAAAACGGCAGGGGACTCAGCGATCCAGCAGGCGGCTGCTCTTGCTGCTGCGGTGGGCCGCCTTGAGGGCCTTGAGCGGGATGGTGATCTGCGCCATTGCGCCGGCCGGCACGTTGTGGGTGATGATGAGTTCGGCCAGTGGCCCGTAGAGCGTGGCCAGGCGCTCGCGGATGTTGTCCAGCCCGAAGTGCATGCCGATCACCGGTTCCTTCTGCGCCGGCGGCTGGTTCAGGCTGATGCTGGTGGGCAGGCCCACGCCGGTGTCGAGCACGCTCAGCACCAGCATGTCGTTGTGGACTGCCGCGCGCACGGTGCAGTTGCCGCCTTCCACCTTGGGTTCCAGGCCATGCTTGATGGCGTTCTCCACCAGCGGCTGCAGCAGCATCGGCGCCAGGCGCAGGCGGCCCAGGTGTTCCGGCAGCTGCAGGGTATAGGTCAGGCGCAGACCCATGCGCAGCGACATCAATCCCAGGTAGGCCTTGATGAGGTCGAATTCCTTTTGCAGTGAAGTGCTGTCGGCGCGTGAAGCCGACAAGGTCGTGCGCAGGTATTGGACCAGCTGGTTCAACATCAGCTCGGCCTGCAACGGGTCGGTGCTGATGAGCGACTGCAGCGTGGCCAGCGTGTTGAAGAGCATGTGCGGCTCGATCTGGGCCTGCAGCATCTGCAATTGCGCCTGCACGGCCTGCTTTTCGACCTGGCTGGCGTGGGCTTGCAGGGCGGCCATCTTCTGGCGGTTCCAGAAGAAGACGGTGGCGCCGAAGCAGACCAGGAAGGTTAGCACCATCACCGCGATGATGTTGTCGCTGTGCTCCGGTACCAGGCTGAGGATGGGCTGGTCCAGCAATACGCTGGCCAGCAGGCGTCCCAGCAGCACCGCCAGCGGGGCCATGACCGCGATGATCGCCAGAAAGCCCAGCTTGTTGGGCTCGCCATCGCCCCAAATGGCCAGGCGCGTGCCGTTGATGAGCAGCATGGCCAGCAGGCCGATGCACATCGACACTTGCAGGTTTTCATAGAAGCTGCCGCCGATGCGCATCAGGTAGGTCACGGCCAGTGCACACAGCAGGTTGATCACCAGCGTGGGCAGCAGGGACAGTGCCAGCTCGCGCAGCAGGACGGTCAGGCGGGGCGGGATCGATGTATCGTGTCGGGTCATGCAGTTTTCGGTGATGAGGCAAACAAGCTGCCCGGCGCACCGGGCCTGTCAACGTCGGCGTAGTTCACGGGCGATCATCGCCTGTTTCCAGCCGGCGGGAAAGCGCCCGAATACGCGCAAGGCGTGGAATAGTACCCCGATTCCCCAGCCAAGGAGAGGCCCCAGGCTCCACCAGTGGGCGCGCGGCCCCATGAGGTCGAGCAGCATCAGCGCTGCATTGACGCTCAGGTAGATGCCCAGGTGGTAAAAAAAGCCGACCTGGCGTGCCACGCGGCGCTCGGCGCGGGCGTAGTCGCAGGGGGTGGCGCCCGGGGCGCAAGTCTTGTCGCCGGGCAGGGGGGAGGGAGCAGTCTCGTGCATGATGGCCTCGCAGCAGGTGGATCAAGGATGCGGCAAGAATGCACCGTCGCGGCGCCGCCGGCGAGCACCTTGCGACCAAGGGCAGGTTGGCTGGCCTGAAGTGCTTGTGGCACGGCGTGAACTGCTCTACCTTATGCGCCGATTACCTTGCCCCTTTTTGCAAGGCCCACCCTCGGAGAACATCATGTGGCCCTATCCTCGCATCCTCGCCCATCGTGGCGGCGGCACCCTGGCGCCGGAAAACACCCTGGCCGGTTTCCGCTGCGGCCTGGAACATGGCTATCGCGCCGTCGAATTCGACGTCATGCTGACCCGCGACGACCTCCCCATCCTGATGCACGACCCGCAGCGCGGGCGCACCCTGCCCGGCGAGGGCAAGATCGCCGAGAGCGACTGGGCCCAATTGCGCGACCTCGACGCCGGCGCCTGGCTGGATGCGCGTTTTGCCGGTGAACGGATCTGCACGCTGGAGCAGGGACTGGATTTCTGCCTGGCCGAGGGAATCTGGATGAACGTCGAGATCAAGCCCGCCGCTGCGGAGCTGGCACGCCGTACCGGCGAACTGACCGCCCAGGCGGTGGCACGGCGCTTCGCCGGCAAGAGCGGGGCGGCGCTGCCGGTCTTGTCCTCGTTCTCCTTCGAGGCCCTGCTGGCAGCCAAGGAAGTGGCACCAGCCTTGCCACGGGCTTATCTGGTGGATGTGATTGCCGAGGACTGGCAGGCGCGTCTGCAACAACTGCAGGCAGTGGCGCTGCACACCAATCACAAGCACCTCACCCCGGCGCTGGCTGCCGCCGTCAAAGCGGCCGGTGTCGGGCTGTTCTGCTACACCGTCAACGACATGGCGCGCGCCGAGGAAATCCGCCAGTGGGGCGTGGATGCCTTCTGCACCGACCGCATCGATCTGATCGCAGCCGACGCCTGGGTAGGCCGGTAGAGTTGGCAATGGCAACATCATGTCCACATCGTTCACTTCGCGCCGCGTGGAAATGAACGACAAATTGCACTCTTACCGGCGGACTGAATCCTCCTGCGCTAGCTATGATTCACCTGCCTAAGGCAATAACTGGCAGACAGTCGACAGTTGTTGTCAACCTGTCGAGAAATGCTTGCGTTAAGGAGGCACAAGGCCGGCATCCGTGAGCACGCCGGTGGACTTGTGGAAGCACACAACACTGAGAGATAGAGGAAAACGATGAAGATCAACAAACTGCTGGCTGCCGTACTCGTCGCCGCCTTCGCCATGCCGGTCCTGGCCCAGCCTGCCCCGGCTCCGGCTGGCGCTCCCGCCGCTGAAGCCCCGGCTGCCAAGCCTGCTCACAAGAAGCACAAGAAGCACGCCAAGAAGGCCAAGAAGCACAAGCACAAGAAGGCCAAGAAGGCAGCAACGATGCCTGTCAACAAGGGCGCCTGATCGCCCGGTCTTCTTGTGGCGGTCCGCCTGGCGCGGCCCGCTCCCGGTTTTACCGGAAGGATGGGCTGACACAGTTAAGGTCCGGCAACGCAGGGTAGCGCGCCATGCCGGGTCAGCCGATCCTGTAACCCGCCCGGGTTTCCCGGCGGGTTTTTTTTCGTCTCCGGAGAAGCGCTGCCCGGCCTGCCGGGCGGGCGTGGTGGTACGGCGTCCGGGCCTGCGTATCCGGGCCGGGATCACGTATAATCATCGGTTCGCAATCGTTTTTTGCACCGACTCCCATCCGGGTCCGATCTGCGCGTTACCGGCAGCATCTGGCCCATTTATCCGTCTTCGAACATGAACTCAGCCGAAATTCGCGACAAGTTTCTGAAATTCTTTGAATCCAAAGAACACACCATCGTCCGCTCCTCCAGCCTGGTACCGGGCAATGACCCGACCTTGCTGTTCACCAATTCGGGCATGGTTCAGTTCAAGGACGTGTTCCTGGGCACCGACAAGCGCAACTACGTGCGCGCGGCCTCCGTGCAGCGCTGCCTGCGCGCCGGCGGCAAGCACAACGACCTGGAAAACGTCGGTTATACCGCGCGCCACCACACCTTCTTCGAAATGCTGGGCAACTGGTCCTTCGGCGACTACTTCAAGCGCGAGTCGCTCAAGTGGGCCTGGGAACTGCTGACCCAGGTCTACGGCCTGCCGGCCGACAAGCTCTGGGCGACCGTCTACCAGACCGATGATGAAGCCTACGACATCTGGACCAAGGAAATCGGCCTGCCGCCCGAGCGCGTGGTGCGCATCGGCGACAACAAGGGCGCACCCTACGCCTCCGACAACTTCTGGCAGATGGCCGAAACCGGTCCCTGCGGTCCTTGCTCGGAGATCTTCTACGACCACGGTCCGGACATCTGGGGCGGCCCCCCGGGTAGCCCCGACGCCGACGGCGACCGCTACATCGAGATCTGGAACAACGTGTTCATGCAGTTCGACCGCCAGCTCGACCCGGCCACCGGCGAATACACCCTGACCCCGCTGCCGGCGCCTTGCGTCGATACCGGCATGGGCCTGGAGCGCCTGGCCGCGATCCTGCAACACGTGCACAGCAACTACGAGATCGACCTGTTCCAGGCGCTGATCAAAGCGGCTGCCCGCGAAACCGGCGAGACCGACCTCTCCAATGCTTCGCTGCGCGTGATTGCGGACCACATCCGTGCCACCTCCTTCCTGATCGTTGACGGCGTGATCCCCGGCAATGAAGGCCGTGGCTACGTCCTGCGCCGCATCATCCGCCGCGCGCTGCGTCACGGCCACAAGCTGGGTCAGACCAAGCCTTTCTTCCACAAGCTGGTCAAGGACCTGGTGGTGCAGATGGGTGCGGCCTATCCGGAACTGCCGGAAGCCGCCGAGCGTGTCGAGATGGTGCTGAAGCAGGAAGAAGAACGTTTCGGCGAAACGCTGGAGCACGGCATGAAGATTCTGGAAGCCGCGCTGGCCGCCAACAGCAGCAAGCTCGATGGCGAAACCGCCTTCACCCTGTACGACACCTACGGCTTCCCGCTGGACCTGACCGCCGACATCTGCCGCGAGCGCAATGTCGAACTGGACGAAGCCGGCTTCACCGCCGCCATGGAACGCCAGAAGAGCGCCGCCCGCGCCGCCGGCAAGTTCAAGATGGCCGCCGCCATTGAATACACCGGCGACAAGACCCGCTTCGTCGGCTACGAATCGCTGGCCCAGTCGGCCAAGGTGGTGGCCCTCTACGTGGCCGGCAGCCCGGTGCAGAAGATCGAGGCCGGCCAGGACGCCATCGTGGTGCTGGACACCACCCCGTTCTATGCGGAATCCGGCGGTCAGTGCGGTGACGCCGGAGCGCTGGAAGCGGCCAATGGCCTCTTCGCCGTAGCCGATACGCAAAAGATCCAGGCCGAGGTGTTCGGTCATCACGGCCAGTTGATCAAGGGCAGCCTGGCCATCGGCGACGCCGTCGAGGCCAAGGTCGATGCCGACCAGCGCGCCCGCACCATGCGCAACCACTCGGCCACCCACCTGATGCACAAGGCCCTGCGCGAAGTGCTGGGTTCGCACGTGTCGCAGAAGGGGTCGCTGGTCGATGCCGACAAGACGCGTTTCGACTTCAGCCACAACGCCCCGATGACCGCCGACGAAATCCGCCGCGTGGAAGACATCGTCAACCGCGAAGTGCTGGCCAACGTCGCCACCGGCGCCCGGCTGATGGGCTACGACGATGCCATCGCCGCTGGCGCCATGGCGCTGTTCGGCGAAAAGTACGGCGACCAGGTGCGTGTGCTCTCCATCGGTACTTCCACCGAACTGTGCGGCGGTACCCACGTCACCCGTACCGGTGACATCGGCCTGTTCAAGATCGTCTCCGAAGGGGGCGTGGCCGCTGGTATCCGCCGCGTTGAAGCCGTCACCGGCGAAGGCGCGCTGGCGCTGGTGCAGTCGCTCTCGACCCGCGTGGCCGAAGCCGCTGCGGCGCTCAAGACCCAGCCGGAAGAACTGCTGCCGCGCATCGGCCAGGTGCAGGACCAAGTCAAGGCGCTGGAAAAGGAACTGGCTTCACTGAAGTCCAAGCTGGCTTCCAGCCAGGGCGACGAACTGGTCAGCCAGGCGGTCGACATCAACGGCATCAAGGTCCTGGCGGCCACGCTGGAAGGCGCTGACGTCGCCACCCTGCGCGAGACCATGGACAAGTTGAAGGACAAGCTCAAGACCGCCGCCATCGTGCTGGGCAGCGTCAAGGATGGCAAGGTCAGCCTGATCGCGGGCGTGACTGCGGACGCTACCGCCAAGGTCAAGGCCGGTGAACTGGTCAACTTCGTTGCCCAGCAGGTCGGCGGCAAGGGTGGCGGTCGTCCGGACATGGCCCAGGCGGGCGGCACCGAGCCGGCGGCTCTGCCGGGTGCGCTGCAGGGTGTGGCCGGCTGGGTTCAGTCCAAGCTGTAATGTTCAACGGCCCTGACCCGGAGCGCGCATGAGCGAGTTCAAGTTTTGTCCGGTCTGCGCGGCATCGCTGGTGCTGCGCGCCGATGAAGGCGAGGCCGGCAAGGTCCGGCTGGCCTGTCCTGATGGCCACTGGACCCATTGGGACAACCCCCTGCCGGTGCTGGCCGCGCTGGTGGAGATCGACGGCAAGATGCTCACTGCGCGCAATGCCGCCTGGGCCGAAGGGCGTTTTGCGCTCATCACCGGTTTCATGGAACGCGACGAAACCCCTGAACAGGGGATCGCCCGGGAACTGAAGGAAGAGACCGACCTGGACGCCCAGGAGATCGAGTTGATCGGCGTCTATGAATTCATGCGCAAGAACGAGCTGATCATTGCGTACTACGTGAAGGCGAGCGGCACCATCAGGCTTTCTCCGGAGCTGCTGGAATATCGTCTGACAGCCCCGGCCGACCTGCGCCCCTGGCCTGCCGGGACCGGCCATGCCGTCGCGGACTGGATGCGGCGGCGTGCGCTGCCGGTACAGTACGTCGAATTTGCCGGGTCAAGCACGCCGATCGAAACACCCCAGGTCCTGAAGTAAGCGGGTAGACAAGACAAGACGAACCGTTCCATCGTGGCACATGTTCTTCTTGCTTTTGCACAAGCCTAGTGCGGCGAAAACAACAGAACTTGTGCAACGCATCAAGTCGGCGCATTTTGCAGTAAAATCGTTTTCGTCGTGATCCATTTTGAGTCGAAGTAATGACCATCCAATTTCACCGGGAACTCGATGCGCGCGGTCTGAACTGTCCGCTGCCCATCCTCAAGACCAAGAAAGCCCTGGCGGACATGGCCAGTGGCCAGGTGCTCAGGGTGACCGCCACCGATACCGGTTCGGTGCGCGATTTCCAGGCCTTCGCCAAGCAGACCGGCAACGATCTGCTGGAGCAATCGCAGAATGATGAACACGAGTTCATCTTCTTCATGAAGCGCAAATAAGCCCTACCCCTGTCCATCCCGGCAAGATCAGGCTGGCAGCATTGAAAAACCCGCAGCTCGGTTGAACTGCGGGTTTTTGTTTGTCCGGGGAGATGAAGCTTTCTTCAAAATTCCGGATGGAAGCTTTCCGCACGGGCAATCGGCCAGAACTTTTCGTAGACCCGATAACGATAATTGCCTTCCAGCAAATCGTTGGGCTGCAGATACTTCAGCACGTTGGACATGAGCTGGATCTCATGGTCGTTGATGCGCCGCACGATGTGATGCGGCCGCAGCGCCGAGGTGTGCGGCAGACCGGCTGCCTGCACCAGCTCCTGCAGCGCGTGCAGGGTGCTCTGGTGGAAGCGGAAGACGCGCTCGGCCTTGTCCGGCACCACCAGGGCGCGGGCGCGCTGGGCATTCTGGGTCGCCACGCCCGTCGGGCAGCGATCGGTATGGCAGCTCTGCGACTGGATGCAGCCCAGGGCGAACATGAAGCCGCGCGCCGAATTGCACCAGTCCGCTCCCAGTGCCAGTGTGCGCGCCACATCGAAGGCGGTGATGATCTTGCCGCTGGCGCCGATCTTGACCTTGTCGCGCAGGCCGATGCCCGTCAGGGTGTTGTGCACCATCAGCAGCCCCTCCTGCAACGGCATGCCGACGTGGTCCACGAATTCCAGCGGCGCCGCACCGGTACCGCCTTCGGAGCCATCCACCGTAATGAAGTCGGGCACGATGCCGGTCTTCAACATGGCCTTGGCGATGCCGAAGAATTCCCAGGGGTGTCCCACGCACAGTTTGATGCCGACCGGCTTGCCGCCGGACATCCCGCGCAGCTTCTCGATGAATTCCAGCAGTCCGATCGGCGTGGAGAAGGACGAGTGCACGGCCGGCGAGATGCAGTCCACACCCATCGGAATGCCGCGCGTGGCGGCGATCTCGGGGGTGATCTTGGCCGCCGGCAGCACGCCGCCGTGGCCCGGCTTGGCGCCTTGTGAAAGCTTCACCTCGATCATCTTGATCTGTGACGACTGCGCCTGGACGGTGAATTTCTCTTCATTGAAGCTGCCATCCGCATTGCGACAGCCGAAATAGCCCGAGGCGATCTGCCACACCAGGTCGCCGCCGAATTCGCGATGGTATTCGGAGACCGAGCCTTCGCCGGTGTCGTGGGCGAAATTGCCCTTTTTGGCGCCCTGGTTGAGCGCACGGATGGCATTGGCCGAAAGCGAGCCGAAGCTCATGGCCGAGACGTTGAAGACCGACATCGAATACGGCTGGGCGCGGTCGGCCCCGACGACGACGCGGAAGTCATGGCTGGCGATCTTGGTGGGGGAGAGTGAATGGCCTATCCATTCATGGCCGGCCTGCTGCATGTCCAGCTCGGTGCCGAAGGGGCGGCTGTCGACATCGGCCTTGGCACGCTGGTAGACCACGCTGCGCTTCTTGCGCGAGAAGGGGCGGCCATCCATTTCATCTTCGAAGAAATACTGGCGCAGTTCCGGCCGGATGGCCTCGAACAGGAAGCGGAAGTGGCCGATCAGCGGATAGTTGCGCAAGACCGCATGGCGTCGCTGCACCAGGTCGTGGACGCCGATGACGCTCAATACCAGGGGAATGAGCGCCCAGCCCCAGCCCAGGCCATGGGTGGCCGCCAGGGCCAGCAAGACTGCAGTCAGCACGAGCACTGACCAGAACACGAAATACCGATTTGCCCACATAGAAGAGTCCGCTAGTTGTCATGAGGAAACCTGCACCGGCCGGTGCGGTCGGTGGGCGGGTTTGCATGGATTCTACCGCCCGCGCTCAACCGTAGTGCGCGATGAAGTGAAGGGTTTTTCCGGCCGATTCTGGCGAACTGCTCTGTGTGCCGCTTCTCAGGCCCGCTGCTTGCGCAGTGGCATCCTTATTGCTTTGATGAATCTTCCAGTCAGGCACCGTGGGGAACCGGTGCCCGGCACCCGGGCCAACCGCACCATCACAGCCAGCCTGCACACCAGAGGCCAGAGACACGATGTCGTTATGAAAACAGTTGCTTCACGAGGCGCATTGGCGGCCTCTTCCTCCTCCTCGCGCCCTGCGGCCAGGGCATTGTGCCGCCAGGACGCCACGCAGAGCCAGTCGGTGGTGGTCATGGCGCGTCCGCCGAGACTGCTGGAGACACTGCTGGCCAACCTTGACGGCATGGTCTACCGCTGCCGCGACGATGCTCACTGGACCCTGGAATTCGTCAGTGAAGGCTGCTACGCCCTGACCGGCTACACGCCGGAGGACCTGTTGCTCAACAGCCGCATTTCTTTTCTGCAACTGACGCATCCCGAAGACCGCGCGATGGTGCGCAGCCACATCGATCTCTGCATGCGCGAGCGGCGCCGCATCGACATCGAATATCGCATCGTGCATGCCGACGGCAGCCTGCGCTGGGTGTGGGAGCGCGGGGTGGGGCTGTACAACGCCGCCGGCGCGGTGGAGGCCATGGAAGGCTTCCTGCAGGATGTGACCGAGCGCAAGGAGGCCGCACAGGCATTGCAGGAAGCTGAGCGCCGCTATCGCAGCATCTTCGAGAACGCCATCGAAGGGGTCTTCCAGACCACGCCCGATGGCACCTACATCGCCGTCAACCCGGCGCTGGCACGCATTTACGGCTACCACTCGCCGGAAGACCTGATCGTCGGTCTGCGCGACATTCGCCATCAGTTGTATGTGGAGCCGGAGCGGCGTAGCGAATTCATGCGGCTCATGGAGCAGCAGGGCTCGGTCTCCAATTTCGAGTCGCGCGTGTACCGGCGTGATGGCGACATCATCTGGATCTCCGAGAACGCCCGTGCCGTCTATGACGATGGCGGCACCCTGGTTTGTTATGAAGGCACCGTCGAAGCCATCACCGAGCGCAAGCTCTATGAAGCCGAGATGCGCCACCACGCGACCCACGATGCGCTCACCGGATTGCCCAACCGCAACATGCTGCACGAGCATCTGCAGCGCGCCATTCAGGCGGCGCGCCAGAAGGGCGGGCTGACGGCGGTGGTGTTCGTGGATCTGGACCAGTTCAAGTTCATCAATGACAGCCTGGGCCACCAGGTCGGTGATGAACTTCTCAAGACCGTGGCACAGCGCCTGCAAGCCTGCCTGCGCGATACCGACATGGTGGCGCGCCAGGGTGGCGATGAATTCGTGCTGGTGTTGCAAAACCAGACCGGCGGCGAGTTCGGCATCGCCGAGGTGATGCAGCGTATCCTGGCGGCGGTGGCGCGCCCCTGGCAGGCTGGCGATCGCGAGTTCCAGGTCACCGCCAGCATCGGGGTCAGCCGCTATCCTATCGATGGCAAGGATGTCGAGACCCTGTTGAAGCAGGCCGATTCAGCCATGTATCGCGCCAAGGAGCAGGGGCGCAACAACTTCCAGTTCTTTGCGCCCTGGATGGACACGCAGGTCAGCAATCGTCTGGAAATGCTGATCAACCTGCGCCGTGCGCTGGATCAGGACGAGTTCAAGCTCTACTACCAGCCCAAGCTGAGCCTCAAGGATGGCAGTGTCATCGGCGCCGAGGCGCTGATCCGCTGGCAGTCGCCGGAGCAGGGCATGGTGCCGCCGGACCGCTTCATTCCGTTCGCTGAAGAAGCCGGGCTGATCCTGCCCATCGGGGAGTGGGTGCTGCGCAGCGCCTGCCACCAGAACAAGCGCTGGCAGGAGGCCGGGCTGCCGACGATACCGGTGGCGGTCAACCTCTCGCCACGGCAGCTCAACCAGAGCTTGCCGGAGTTCGTCGCCGGCGTACTGGAGCAGAGCGGCCTGGCGGCCTCCTGTCTTGAACTGGAGATCACCGAGAACGTGGTCATGAAAGATGCCGAGAAGAGCGTGGCGACCCTGCATGCCTTGAAGCGCCTGGGTCTGCAGATTTCTGTCGATGATTTCGGCACCGGCTATTCCAGCCTCTCCTATCTGCGCCGCTTCCCGGTCGACGCCCTGAAGATCGACAAGTCCTTCGTACGCGACATTGCGCGCGATGCTGACAGCGCAGCCATCGTCAAGGCCGTCATATCGCTGGCCCATATCCTGAACCTGCGCGTCATCGCCGAGGGAGTGGAGGATGAAGAGCAATATGCTTTCCTGAAGGAAAATGCCTGTGACGAGGTACAGGGTTATCTCTTTGGCAAGCCCATGACGGTCGAGGATTTCACGGCCTGGCTGACCCGGCAGGCGGGAAGCGCCCGGTAATGGTCATGGAAATAATTGTCCGCAGGCTGCAACAGGCTGCATCCCCGCAAATCTTTGTGCTACACTCCGCCTAGTACTTTTGATGCCTTGCGCCCCGACCGCCGCAGCCTGTGCGGCCAACAAAGGCTCCATGACGCAAGGCCGGTAGTTGAAAAGGTGCAGGTCGGCCGTCCGCAACCCCGCGACATGACGGCTTTGCGAAAGCGCGAGTCCTCCGCGACGCCGATTTGCCCGGGTCTTAGATTCCAGCTCATTCAATCTCCAAACACCGGAAGGCAGCGCCGCCGCATCCAGCACTGCGCAAGACTTGCCGCACCCGGCCTGTTTCGGCTTTCGCTGCCGGACGGGCGGACTGCAGCCGTAGCGCCGGAGACCTGCTGCAAGCCGAACTTTGTTAACAACAAGACGCACAAGAGTGGTACATGAATATTGCTGAGGCCAAGAAAGTCCTCGAAACTGCATTGCTTTGCACGCATGAGCCCCTGTCGATCAATGACCTGAAAAAGCTGTACGTCGATCCCGAGAGCGAAGAGAGCAGCGACATCAACGCCGAGATGATCCGGCAGATGCTCGATGAACTGCGCACCGAATGGGCCGACAAGGGGGTGGAAGTGGTCAGCCTGTCGACGGGCTGGCGCTTCCAGAGCCGCAAGGAAATGAAGGTCTACCTGGAACGCCTGAATCCGGAGAAGCCGCCCAAGTACACCCGCGCCACGCTGGAAACGCTGGCCATTATCGCTTACCGCCAGCCGGTCACGCGCGGCGACATCGAAGAGATTCGCGGGGTGGCCGTCAATACGCAGACCATCCGCATGCTGGAAGACCGGGGCTGGATTGAATCGATCGGCCACCGTGACGTGCCGGGGCGACCGGCGCTGTTTGCCACTACGCGCAAGTTCCTGGATGACCTGGGCCTGAGTTCGCTGGAAGAATTGCCTCCGCTGCAGCAGGTCAGCGGTGAAGCTGCTGCCCAGGGTGCGCTGCTGGAATTGCAGGCCCTCGAGGGCGGGGTGGCGGCGCTGGCAGAGCAGGCGCAGGAAGAAGACGAGGTGCCTGGCGCCGAGGCCCAAGCGGCCCGGTCCGGGGATATCGCCGCAGAGGATGTAGAGCAGTCCGATAGCGCAGCCGCCACCGGGGAAGAGCGCGCTGCAGGCAGTGAAGACGCTTCCCCAGAAGCGCAAGAACCTTTTGAGCAAGACGTTGCCGTAACTGGCACAGACGCCATCGAGGCCGCCGACGAAGCGGCAGGCGAGCACAACGACACCACCGAGCGGGCCGATCAGCGGGGAAATGACGCGCGTCCGCCACATCCAGATTCGAAGAATGAAGCCAACTAGTTCCAAAGACGAGACCCAGGTCGACCTGGCCGCGGCCGATGCTGCCGCATCCGACAAGCCGGTGAAGAAGCGTACCCGCAAGCCTGCGGCCGGCGCTGCGCCGGTCGAGGCAATCGCGGCCGCGCCGCAAGCCGTCGCTGACGAGGCTGCGCCGAAAAAGCGTGCGCCGCGAGCAAAGAAGCTCAGCGCCGAGACGGCGGCACCGGCCGTGGCAGTGGTGGAGACACCTGCTGCCGAGTCCGTACCTGCTCCGGAAAAGAAACCGCGCGTCACCAAGCCGCGTACCAGGAAGGCCGATGTGGTGGCAGACGCCCCCGTCGCCGAGGCCGCGGCTCAGATGAGCCTGGCCATGGAGCCTGCACCTGCCGCGCCGGCCAAGCCCAAGCGCGCTGCCAAGCCCAAGGCGGCAGCGCCTGAGGTGGCCGCGCCGGTATCGGCTCCGGTGGCCGAATTGCCCAAGGTCATCGTCACCGTCGGTGAGGAAGTGGTTGCCCCGCCGGTGCTGCTGGATGCCCCGGTCGATCCCAATCGCGCCAAACCGGCCCGCCGTGGCGTGCGTGGTCCGCGTGCCTTGCGCAACAATCGCGCCGCCCAGCGTGCCGCCGCCGGTGGTGCCGAGGCCGCACCGGTGCATGGCAAGAGCGAGGGCGATGTCGCTCCCGCCGTCGAACGCCAGCCGCGCGGCCAGTTCGGCAAGAACAATGGTCATGGCGCTCATGGCGGTCAGCCTGGCCAGCAAGGCAAAAAGAATTTCGAGAAGAACGGCAAGAAGCCCAAGGCCCCGCAACTGGGCCTGCGTTCGGCCGAACCGGTCGATGACATCTTCTCCTACGTGACCTCGGAAGCGTATGACCGCGACGAGGGCGCCAAGGCCGGTGGCCGTCAGCCGCACCAGATGCGCGGCAAGAATGGCCGTCGCGACCTGACCGCCGAGGACGATGCGCCCAAGCTGCACAAGGTGCTGGCCGATGCCGGTCTGGGTTCGCGCCGCGACATGGAAGAGCTCATCGTTGCCGGCCGCGTATCGGTCAATGGCGAGCCGGCCCATATCGGTCAGCGCATCCTGCCCACCGATGCCGTGCGCATCAACGGCAAGCTGATCCAGCGCAAGGTGAGCAAGCGTCCGCCGCGCGTGCTGGTCTATCACAAGCCCTCGGGCGAGATCGTCAGCCATGCCGATCCGGAAGGTCGCAGCTCGGTGTTCGATCGCCTGCCGACCATGAACGCTGGCAAGTGGCTGGCCGTGGGGCGCCTCGACTTCAATACCGAAGGTTTGCTGCTCTTCACCACCTCCGGTGACCTGGCCAATCGCCTGATGCACCCGCGCTACAACATCGAGCGTGAATACGCCGTGCGTACCCTGGGCGAGCTGGAAGAGGGCATGCGCCAGAAGCTGCTGTCGGGCGTGGAGCTCGATGACGGTCCGGCGCAGTTCTCGCGCATCGCCGATGGCGGTGGCGAAGGTGTGAACAAGTGGTATCGCGTGACCATCGGCGAAGGCCGCAACCGTGAAGTGCGCCGCATGTTTGAAGCGGTCGGCCTGACCGTGTCGCGCCTGATCCGTACCCGTTACGGTGCCATGACCTTGCCGCAGACCCTGAAGCGTGGTCGTTGGGAAGAGCTGGAAGAAAACGCCGTGCGCAACCTGATGGCCGCCTGTGGTCTGGAAAAGCAGGCCGGGGAAGCCAAGTCCGGCAATGCCGGTCACGCCGGTCGCGGCCAGAACAACGGCCCGCGCGGCAACGCCATGCAGAACAAGGGTCCGCAGAAGGGGCGCAATGGCGGCAACTTCGGCAACCAGGGTGGCAACTATGGCAATGGCGGGGGCAATGGAGCAGGTTATGGTGGTGGCAACAAGGGCGGTCAGCCCAAGAGCCGCCAGCCTGATCCGCTGCAGACCGCACTGGGCTTCCCGGATGCCGGCAACCAGCGTCGCGGCAATCGTCCCCAGCGCGGTGGCAACAGTGCCCCCAACTTCATGCTGGGTGGCCTGCCGGGCATGAATCGCCGGCGCGGCGGTCGTTGATGACGTTCTTGCCTGTCGGCAATGTCGGGGCGGGCAAGAGCTTCTTTACACTACCCGTGACGCTTGAAATGCAGCAATGACGTTTTTTATGGACGTTTTTGGCACTGCAATCCTATTTGACATGATTCCGGATTTGCTGTGGATACCTGAATCGGTTATAATATGTTAGTTAAACGCAACCTGCCGCGAATCGCATATGTGATAAATCATTGATAGATCCGCCTGCGCCATGATCGATGGAAGTACGGTGGTTCGCGTGATGTGTGATCTCGCGTTGCGTGAGATAACAAAAGATGGGCAGATGCCCATTTTTTTTTTTGCTGATCAATTTTAGATGTCTGCTTTGCCCGCGCTGGCAAACCGGCATCCTGATGGAGAAATAGTCTTGCAATTGCTGGAGCTGATCGAATCCACCCTCGCGGGCCTGGGCTACGAACTGGTTGAGTTCGAGAAGGCGCAGCGCGGTCTGGTGCGTGTCTTCATCGATTTTCCGTTCGACCCCGAAGCAGAAGAAGCGCGTTCGATCACCGTCGAGGATTGCGAGAAGGCGACGCATCAGCTGTTGCACGTCTTCACCGTGGAAAACGTGCTGTATGAACGCCTGGAAGTCTCCTCGCCCGGGCTGGATCGCCCCCTGAAGAAGTTCACTGACTTCGTGCGTTTCGTGGATTGCGAAGCCGTGGTCAAGTTGCGCGTGCCGCTGCCCGGTACGTCCAACCGCAAGACCTATGAAGGCGTGCTGCGCGAACCGGAAGGCGAGGAACTGGTATTGGAATTTGAAGCAAACGATGGGTCGGCCGCCGTGTTGAATTTCACGCTGGCCGATGTGGATAAGGCACACCTGGTGCCGCAGGTCGATTTTAGGAGTCGCAAAGGATGAGTCGCGAAATTTTGTTGTTGGTCGATGCGCTGGCGCGCGAAAAGAACGTCGATAAGGAAGTCGTCTTCGGCGCACTGGAGCATGCGCTTGCGCAGGCTACCAAGAAGCGCTATGACGGCGAGGTCGACATTCGCGTCTCGATCGACCGTGAAAGCGGCGAGTTCGAATCCTTCCGCCGCTGGCACGTCGTGCCCGATGAAGCCGGCCTGCAACTGCCTGACCAGGAAGTGCTGCTGTTCGAAGCCAAGGAACAGTTCCCCGATATCGAAGTCGACGAATACATTGAAGATCCGATCGAATCCGTTGAATTCGGCCGCCGTTTTGCGCAAGACACCAAGCAGGTCGTCCTGCAGCGCATCCGCGACGCCGAGCGCGAGCAGATCCTGGCGGACTTCCTGGCCCGTGGCGATGCCCTGGTGACCGGCACCATCAAGCGCATGGAGCGCGGTGACGCCATCATCGAATCCGGCAAGATCGAAGCCCGCCTGCCGCGCGACCAGATGATCCCCAAGGAGAATCTGCGCATCGGTGATCGCGTGCGTGCCTACATCCTGCGCGTGGACCGCGGCGCCCGTGGCCCGCAGGTGATCCTGTCGCGTACCGCGCCGGAATTCATCATGAAGCTGTTCGAACTGGAAGTGCCGGAAATCGAACAAGGCTCGCTGGAAATCAAGTCGGCTGCCCGTGATCCGGGTGTGCGCGCCAAGATCGCGGTCTACACCGCCGACAAGCGCATCGACCCCATCGGTACCTGCGTGGGCATGCGCGGTTCGCGTGTGCAGGCCGTCACCGGTGAACTGGGCGGCGAGCGCGTGGACATCGTGCTGTGGTCGGAAGATCCGGCGCAGTTCGTCATCGGTGCGCTGGCCCCGGCCAACGTGACCTCCATCGTGGTCGATGAAGAAAAGCACGCCATGGATGTGGTGGTGGATGAAGAAAACCTCGCCATCGCCATCGGTCGCGGCGGCCAGAACGTGCGTCTGGCAGCCGAACTGACCCGCTGGCAGATCAACATCATGACGGCCGAGGAATCGGCTGACAAGTCGGCGGCCGAAACCGCGCTGATCCGCAAGCTGTTCATGGAAAAGCTCGATGTCGACCAGGAAGTGGCCGACATCCTGGTCGAGGAAGGTTTCTCGACCCTGGAAGAAATCGCCTACGTGCCGATCAACGAGATGCTCGAGATCGAATCGTTCGACGAAGAGACCGTCAATGAGCTGCGCAACCGCTCGCGCGACGCCCTGGTGACCGAAGCGATCGCCTCCGAAGAAGGCCTGGAAGGCATGGAAGAGGAACTGATCAACTTCGAAGGCCTGGACCGTGTGCTGGCTGGCAAGCTGGGTCTGGCGGGTGTGAAGACGCTGCCGGCCTTTGCCGGCCTGGCTTATGACGAATTCGGCGCGATCCTGGCCCTGCCTTCCGAGCGCGCGCGCCAACTGATTGAAAATGCATTTGAAGATGTGACCGACGATGAAATGAAGCTCATCGATTCCAAATACGATGAGCGCGCCAAGGCCCTGCAGGCCAAGGCATGGAGCGCTGTCGAAGGCCGCTGAAAAGCGGAGCGTCTCCACATCATCTGCCGAGCCACATAGAAAAGAGGACTGAATGGCGAGTAACAACGTTGCCCAATTTGCCACCGAGCTTAAGATGCCTGCTGACCTGCTGTTGACCCAGCTGCGTTCGGCCGGTGTCGAGAAGAGCTCTGCATCCGATTCCCTGTCGAAGGAAGACAAGGACCGCCTGCTTGAACACCTGCGCCGTTCGCGCGGGGCCGCGCCGGAAGGCGAGAAGAAAAAGATCACGCTGACCCGCAAGGAAACCACCGAGATCAAGCAGGCCGATGCGACCGGCAAATCGCGCACGATCCAGGTGGAAGTGCGCAAGAAGCGTACCTTCATCAAGCGTGACGAGCCCGGCGTCGACGAGTCCGCAGCACGTGCTGCGGCGCCTCAGCGCGATCCGGCCATCGAGGCGCAGGAACGTGAGCAGGAAGAGGCTCGCCGTCAGGCCGAACTGAAGGCCCAGCAAGAGCGTCTGGCCCAGCTGGAGGCCGAACGCGCCGCCCAGGCCAAGGCTGCCGAGCTGGAACAGCAACGTGCTCGCGAAGAAGCCGAAGCCGAAGCCAAGCGCCAGGCTGCCGAAGCCGCCGCAGCTGCTGCCGAAGCCGAGAAGGCCAAGGCTGCTGCTGCCAGCTCGAAGGCTGCCGCTGCTGCGCCGGCCCCTGCCGCCGATCCGGCCGCTGAAGAAAAAAAGCGCGCTGCTGCTGAGGAAGCGAAGAAAAAGGCCGAAGCTGCCGCCAAGGAAGCCGCTGACCGCGCTGCTGCCGCAGATCGTGCGCGCAAGGCCGTGGAAGACGAAGTGGCCCAGATCAAGGCCATGATGAATGCGCCGCGTCGCGTCATCAAGG
This sequence comes from Herbaspirillum sp. C9C3, assembly GCF_013359625.1. Taxonomy (NCBI): domain Bacteria; kingdom Pseudomonadati; phylum Pseudomonadota; class Betaproteobacteria; order Burkholderiales; family Oxalobacteraceae; genus Herbaspirillum; species Herbaspirillum sp. C9C3. The sequence goes on along the minus strand of NZ_JABFMQ010000012.1, from coordinate 102,230 downwards.
CACCGGAACCCACACCGGCCCCGGCCAAGACCTCGGAAGGCACGCTGCACAAGCCGGCGACCGCGGCCAAGCCGGGCGAGAAGAAGGATGACAAGAAGCCCGCCGTGGCGGCAGACAAGAAGTCGATCAAGTCGGCCAATGTCTCCTCCACCTGGCAGGACGATGCCAAGAAGCGTGGCACCGGCGGCATGAAGTCGCGCGGCGCCACCGGTGGTGGTGGTCGCGATGGCTGGCGTGCCGGCCCCAAGGGCCGTCGTCACTCGCACGGCGACGACCAGCGCGAAAGCAACTTCCAGGTGCCGACCGAAGCCGTGGTGCACGATGTCTACGTGCCCGAAACCATCACCGTGGCCGAAGTGGCCCACAAGATGGCAGTCAAGGCTTCCGAAGTCATCAAGCACCTGATGAAGCTGGGCCAGATGGTCACCATCAACCAGGTGCTGGATCAGGAAACCGCGATGATCGTGGTGGAAGAAATGGGCCACCGCGCCCACGCCGCCAAGCTGGACGATCCGGAAGCCCTGCTGGTCGAGGGTGAAGAACATGGTGACGCCGAGGCCCTGCCGCGCGCACCGGTGGTTACCGTCATGGGTCACGTCGACCACGGCAAGACCTCGCTGCTGGACTACATCCGCCGCACCAAGGTGGCCTCGGGTGAAGCCGGTGGCATTACCCAGCACATCGGCGCCTACCACGTGGAAACCCCGCGCGGCATGATCACCTTCCTGGATACCCCGGGCCACGAGGCGTTCACCGCCATGCGTGCCCGCGGTGCCAAGGCAACCGACATCGTGATTCTGGTGGTGGCCGCCGACGACGGCGTCATGCCCCAGACCAAGGAAGCGATCGCCCACGCCAAGGCCGGCGGTGTACCGCTGGTGGTAGCCATCAACAAGATCGACAAGCCGGGTGCCAACCCCGACCGCGTCAAGCAGGAACTGATCGCCGAAGAAGTGGTGCCGGAAGAATACGGTGGCGATGCCCCGTTCATCGCCGTCTCCGCCAAGACCGGCGAAGGCATCGACTCGCTGCTGGAAAACGTGCTGCTGCAAGCCGAAGTGCTGGAACTGAAGGCACCGGTGGATGTGCCGGCCCGTGGCCTGGTGATCGAAGCCAAGCTGGACAAGGGCCGCGGCCCGGTGGCAACGATCCTGGTGCAGTCCGGTACCTTGAAGCGCGGCGACGTCGTGCTGGCGGGTTCGGCCTACGGCCGTGTGCGTGCGATGCTGGACGAAAACGGCAAGAACATCGCCGAGGCAGGCCCGTCCCTGCCGGTGGAAATCCAGGGCCTGACCGAAGTGCCCTCCGCCGGTGAAGAAGTGGTGGTCATGACCGACGAGCGCAAGGCGCGTGAAATCGGCCTGTTCCGCCAGGGCAAGTTCCGCGACGTGAAGCTGGCCAAGCAGCAGGCTGCCAAGCTGGAAAACATGTTCGACCAGATGACCGAAGGCGAGGTCAAGAACCTGCCGATGATCATCAAGACCGACGTGCAAGGTTCCCAGGAAGCTCTGGTGCAGTCGCTGCAGAAGCTGTCGACCGCCGAAGTGCGCGTCCAGGTGGTGCACGCTGCAGTGGGCGGCATCAGCGAAAACGACGTCAACCTGGCAGTCGCTTCGAAGGCCGTCATCATCGGCTTCAACACCCGTGCCGATGCGTCGGCACGCAAGCTGGCCGAAGCCTCGGGCGTGGACATCCGTTACTACAACATCATCTATGATGCAGTGGACGAGGTGAAGGCCGCGATGTCGGGCATGCTCTCCCCGGAAAAGCGCGAACAGGCGCTGGGCCTGGTGGAAATCCGCCAGGTGTTCGTGGTCAGCAAGGTCGGCTCGATCGCCGGCTGCTACGTGCTCGAAGGCCTGGTCAAGCGTGGCTCGCAAGTGCGCCTGCTGCGCAACAACGTGGTGGTGTGGACCGGCGAACTGGATTCGCTCAAGCGCTTCAAGGACGACGTCAAGGAAGTCAAGTCGGGCTTCGAGTGCGGTCTTTCGCTGAAGGGCTACAACGACATCGAAGTGGGCGATCAGCTCGAAATCTTCGAAGTCCAGGAAGTCGCCCGTACCCTGTAATGCAATACGCCGGCGTATCGTTCGCGATGCGTCGGCTTCACTGGCAAGATCCGTCGCAGCAACGCGGGAATCCTCCCGCCACGCCATCGGCGGATTGTTTTTTTAAAGCATGGCAAAACACAGCAAATCCATTCCCGGACGCGGCTTGCGCGTCGCCGACCAGATCCAGCGCGATCTGTCGGAGTTGATCGCCTTCGAGCTGAAGGATCCGCGGGTGGGCATGATCACCATTACCGAAGTGCAGGTCACCCCGGACTACGCGCACGCCAAGGTCTTCTTCACCACGCTGGTGGACAACCCGGACGCGATCAAGAACACCCTGGCCGGCCTGCGCGCGGCGGGCGGTTACCTGCGCACCCAGCTGGGCCGCAGGCTGACCATCCACACCCTGCCGGAACTGCATTTCGTGCATGACAACTCGACCGCACGCGGCATTGAAATGTCGCGCCTGATCGACGAAGCCAACGCCACTCGCGCCAAGGATTCGGACGACGAGGTTTGATGACGGGCAGTTCTTTTCCCGTTGCATTGCAGTTTTCTTCATTCTTTTCGCACCGGTCTGCGTTTCCCTTCATCGGGCGTGGGCGGGTCCTGCATTTCATGGCCGACGATACGACGGCGGACATTGTCTCCGCTTCCCCTGAACTGCCGCAGCCGCGCGCCAAGCGCGGCCAGCAGGCCCGCACGGCGCGTCCTCCCCGTGTGCCGGTGCACGGGGTGCTGTTGCTGGACAAGCCGGTCGGCTTGTCCAGCAACGATGCCCTGATCCGCGCCAAGCGCATGCTCAATGCGCCCAAGGCGGGCCATACCGGCACGCTGGACCCGTTTGCTACGGGCCTGTTGCCGCTGTGTTTCGGCGAAGCCACCAAGTTCTCCCAGGACCTGCTGGAAGCCGACAAGACCTATGAAGCCGTGGTGCACCTCGGCATACGCACCGATACCGGCGATACCGAAGGCCAGGTCATCAGCGAGCGTCCTGTTGAGGTCAGCCTGGAGCAGATCGAAGCGGCCATGGCGCAGTTCCGTGGCCCCATCAGCCAGGTGCCGCCGATGCACTCGGCCCTGAAGCGCGACGGCAAGCCGCTCTACGAATACGCCCGCGCCGGCATCACGCTCGAGCGCGAAGCCCGCAACGTCATCATCCACACCCTGGAACTGCTGGACTACCAGGCCCCCATGCTGCGCATCCGTGTCACTTGCAGCAAAGGGACATATATCCGCGTGCTGGGTGAAGATATTGGCGAAGTACTGGGCTGCGGGGCTCACCTCAATGCCCTGAGACGCACGGGTGTCGGCGCTCTTAAGCTGGAGGGCGCGGTCACGCTGGAGACCTTCGATGCCGCCGGCGAGCTGGAGGCCCGCAAGGCCTTGCTGCTGCCGGTGGACGGCCTCTTGCGCAGCTTCCCCGCGGTGCAACTGACCGATGAGCTGGCGCGCCGCTTCCTGCATGGCCAACGCTTGCCGCTGGGCAAGGAAGGGGTGGCGGTGCCGGAGCAGACCGGCCGCGTAAGGGTCTATCGCGGTTCGGATGAAGCCTTGCTGGGCACCGGACTGTTGCAGGAATACGCCATCCTGGCCCCCGAAAGGCTGGTGTCCACCGCCTGAGGACAGATGGCTTCAAAACGGCCTGCAGAGCGCCTTCCGGAATGCCTCGGAGGTGGCGGCAAGCCGTTGATAACACAGGTTTTTCCAAAGTTCATGCGTCGCAACATGCTATAATGCGCGCCTCCCGAGATTCGGCATTCCCAACCACATTCACCATGTCAAACAATATCCGCGCAATTCGCAACATCGCCATCATCGCCCACGTTGACCACGGCAAGACCACCCTGGTGGACCAGCTGCTGCGCCAGTCCGGCACCTTCCGCGACAACCAGCAAGTGGACAACCGCGTGATGGACTCCAACGACATCGAAAAGGAACGCGGCATCACCATCCTGTCGAAGAACTGCGCGGTGGAATACAAGGGCACCCACATCAACATCGTCGACACCCCGGGCCACGCCGACTTCGGCGGTGAGGTCGAGCGCGTGCTGTCGATGGTGGACTCGGTGCTGCTGCTGGTGGATGCCCAGGAAGGCCCGATGCCGCAGACCCGCTTCGTGACCCGCAAGGCACTGGCCCTGGGCCTGAAGCCCATCGTCGTCCTGAACAAGATCGACCGTCCGGGTGCACGCGCCGAGTGGGCCATCAATGCCACCTTCGAACTGTTCGACAAGCTGGGTGCCACCGAAGAGCAGCTGGACTTCCCCGTGATCTACGCTTCGGGCCTGAACGGCTACGCCAGCCTGGATCCGGAAACCCGCGAAGGCAACATGGAGCCGCTGTTCGACGCGATCCTGAAGTACGTGCCGGCCCGCAAGGATGATCCGGACGCACCGCTGCAACTGCAGATCACCTCGCTGGAATACTCCTCCTACGTCGGCAAGATCGGCGTGGGCCGCATCCTGGCCGGTCGCGTCAAGGGCGGTCAGGACGTGGTCTGGATGAATGGTCCGGAAGACAAGCCGACCAAGGCCCGCATCAACCAGGTGCTGACCTTCAAGGGCCTGGAGCGCGTGCTGGTCGATGAAGCCCTGGCGGGTGACATCGTGCTGATCAACGGTATCGAAGAAATCGGCATCGGCTCCACCATCTGTGCGCCCGATGCCCCCAACGGCCTGCCGATGCTGAAGGTGGACGAGCCGACCCTGACCATGAACTTCATGGTCAACACCTCGCCGCTGGCTGGCCGCGAAGGCAAGTTCGTCACCACCCGCCAGATCCGCGACCGCCTGGAAAAGGAACTGAAGTCCAACATGGCCCTGCGCGTGGTGCAGGCCGAGAACGACGACTCGACCTATGAAGTGTCGGGCCGTGGTGAATTGCACCTGACCATCCTGATCGAAAACATGCGCCGTGAAGGCTTCGAGCTGGCCGTCTCGCGTCCGCGCGTGGTGTTCCGCATGGTCGACGGCGTGCGTGAAGAGCCGTACGAAAACCTGACCGTGGACGTTGAAGAAACCCACCAGGGCGGCGTCATGGAAGAACTGGGCCGCCGCCGTGGCGACCTGCAGAACATGGAACCGGACGGCAAGGGCCGTGTGCGCCTGGAATACCACATCCCGGCACGTGGCCTGATCGGCTTCCAGGGTGAATTCATGACCCTGACCCGCGGCACCGGCCTGATGAGCCACGTCTTCGACGACTACAAGCCGGTCGATACCACCAAGGGCGAACTGGCCGGCCGTCGCAACGGCGTGCTGATCTCCCAGGACGACGGCGCTGCCGTGGCCTACGCACTGTGGAAGCTGCAGGATCGCGGCCGCATGTTCGTCAGCCACAACGACCCGGTGTATGAAGGCATGATCATCGGTATCCACTCGCGTGACAACGATCTGGTCGTCAACCCGATCAAGGGCAAGCAGCTGACCAACGTGCGCGCTTCCGGTACCGACGAAGCCGTGCGCCTGGTGCCGCCGATCGAACTGTCGCTGGAATACGCGGTGGAATTCATCGAAGACGACGAACTGGTCGAAGTGACTCCGAAGAGCATTCGTCTGCGCAAGCGTCACCTGAAGGAACACGAGCGCAAGAAGGCATCGCGCGAAGAATCCATCTAAATCGGTAGCGGGGAAGGGCGGGCCCGCAGGGCCTGCCTGCAGTGAAGAGTCGGGAATGGCGGGCTGTGCTGGTGGTGATATCTGGTTTGTGAATAACTGATATCAGCACAATAAAGCAGACAGCCATGATGCACTGCCATATAGTTACACCTGTCTCCTCCAATTTCCTCCTAAAGAATTGGATTCAAGCCCGCAACTTCGGTTGTGGGCTTTTTTTTTGCCATTTCCACTCTCCAGTCGCAGAGGTCCGGTGCTAGTGGTTTTACGCCTGCGCGGCGGACGTGAATGCGGTCTTTATCCTTCCGTTCATTGTTGCGCGAGATGAACGTTTGTCCAAAATAGTTTGTGCTGCGCTGTTTTTGTGCATTGCGAAATGACGGCTGCCGGATTGTGGTGCAGAATCGTGTCCGTTGTACGAAAAATCCTATCTCGAAGAGGATAGAGGGGACACCAGCCCGCAATGCGCAAGCCTTGCGGGCTTTCTATTTGCCGCTGTGGCGGATCCAGGGTGCTAAAACGGGCAAATGAAGGTTTGTTCCTCCCCGGCGCTTGTTGTCCGGTTTTCCGGCCTCCAGCTCAGAAATTTAATGAAGCATTTCGTCAGTTTATGAAGAACTCCCTGCCAGCGCGTACGCTGTCGGTCGCCCCCATGATGGACTGGACCGACCGCCACTGCCGCGTCTTCCACCGCCAGATCACGCGCCACACCTGGCTTTACACCGAGATGGTCACCACCGGTGCGCTGCTGCATGGCGACGTGCCGCGTCACCTGGATTTCGACGAGCAGGAACATCCCGTGGCCCTGCAACTGGGTGGCAGCGAGCCCGCCGACCTGGCGCACAGCGCCAGGCTGGGCGAGCAGTGGGGCTATGACGAGATCAACCTGAACTGCGGCTGCCCCTCCGAGCGCGTTCAGAAGGGCGCTTTCGGTGCCTGTCTGATGGGCGAGCCCGCGCTGGTGGCCGATTGCGTCAAGGCCATGCGCGATGCGGTGTCCATCGATGTGACTGTGAAGCACCGCATCGGCATCGATGACGTGCAATCCTATGATTTCGTGCGCGATTTCGTCGGTCAGATCGCCGAGGCGGGTTGCAAGACCTTCATCGTCCACGCCCGCAACGCCATCCTCAAGGGGCTGAGCCCCAAGGAAAACCGCGAGATCCCGCCCCTGAAGTATCACTACGCCTATCAACTGAAGCAGGATTTCCCCGACCTGGAAATTCTCATCAACGGCGGCATCAAGACCTTGCCCGAGATCGATGAGCATCTCAGGCACGTCGATGGCGTCATGCTGGGTCGCGAGGCGTATCACAACCCCTATCTGATGGCCAGCTTCGATGCCCGCTACTACGGCGAGTTGCCCGGTGGTCGCCAGCCCAGCCGGGCCGAGGTGATCGCGGCCATGTTGCCCTACATCAAGCACCAGCTGGAATTGCACGGCGACAATGGGCGCGGCCTGCGCTTGAACAGCATCACCCGCCACATGCTGGGCCTGTTGACCGGCATGCCCGGCGCGCGCGCCTTCCGCCAGACCTTGTCGGATTCCAAGCGCCTGGCGCTGGGCGATCCGGCCCTGTTGTTGGAAGCCTTGCAACGCACCCAGGCGGCCCAGGCTGCGCAAATCGGGTCAATGGCGTAATTGGCCAGCGGAGCAGGCCCGCAATCCTTTAAAATAGCGGGTTCCAATTGGGAAAAGAGCGCGAACATGCCACTTGCTACAACCGAAGAAATCGTTGCCGAACTCCGTGCCGGGCGCATGGTGATCCTGGTCGACGAAGAAGACCGCGAAAACGAAGGTGATCTGGTGCTGGCCACCGACTTCGTCACGCCCGAAGCCATCAATTTCATGGTCACGCATGCGCGTGGCCTGGTCTGCCTGACGCTGACCGAAGAACACGTGGACCAACTTGACCTGCCGCTCATGGCCAGCCGCAACGGTACCGCCTACGGTACCAATTTCACCGTCTCCATCGAAGCCGCCGAAGGCGTGACCACGGGGATTTCTGCCGCCGACCGCGCCCGGACCATCCAGGTGGCCGCCTCCAAGGGCGCCAAGCCGTCGGACCTGGTGCAGCCGGGCCACATCTTCCCGTTGCGCGCGCAAAAGGGCGGGGTGCTCATGCGCGCCGGTCACACCGAAGCCGGTTGCGACCTGACGGCCATGGCCGGGCTTACCCCCGCTTCCGTGATCTGCGAGATCCTGAAGGAAGACGGCACCATGGCGCGCCTGCCGGACCTGCTGGAGTTCGCCGAGAAGCACAATCTGAAGATCGGTACCATCGCCGACCTGATCCATTACCGCAGCCGCAACGAAAGCATCATCGAACGCGTGGCCGAGCGCGAGATGCAGACCGCGCACGGGACGTTCAAGGCCATCGCCTACCGCGACACCCCCTCGGGCGGCGCGCACCTGGCGCTGGTGCGCGGCGACATCGAGCCGGGTCGTGAAACCCTGGTGCGCGTGCACCAGCCGGTCTCCATCCTGGACCTGCTCGAAGCCGGCGTGACCACCCACTCCTGGAACCTGGCGGCGGCGATGAAGGCCGTGCAGGAAGCCGAGTCCGGCGTGATCGTGCTGCTCAACTGCGAAGAGTCGGCCCAGCAGATGTTCGACCAGTTCGGTGCACTCAACAAGGTCGGTACGCCCGAGGCCGCCAAGCCCGGCCGCGCCGACCGCATGGACCTGCGCACCTACGGTATCGGCGCCCAGATCCTCAAGGATATCGGCGTGTGCAAGATGAAGCTCCTGGCCAGCCCGCGCAAGATGCCCTCGATGGCCGGCTTCCAGCTGGAAGTGACCGGTTATCAGGCACGCGAAGGCGCGTGATCCTGCCGCCCGACGTATCAAGAATTACGCAAGTCAACCTATCAAGAAGGAACAGCCATGACCATCGGAACCTATGAACCAGACCTCAATGGCGAAAGCTTGCGCATCGGCATCGTCCAGGCACGCTTCAACGAAGACGTCTGCCACGGCCTGCTGGCGTCCTGCCTGGCCGAACTGAAGCACTTGGGCGTGGCCGATGAGGACATCCTGCACGTGACCGTGCCGGGCGCCCTGGAAATCCCCCTGGCATTGCAGAAGATGGCCGAGACGGAACAGTTCGATGCCTTGATCGCGCTGGGCGCGGTCATCCGTGGCGAGACCTATCACTTCGAACTGGTCTCCAACGAATCCGGCGCCGGCATCACCCGCATCGGCCTGGACTTCGGTCTGCCCATCGCCAATGCCGTGCTGACCACCGAAAACGACGAGCAAGCCGAAGTCCGCATGGCCGAGAAGGGCGCCGATGCCGCGCGCGTGGCCGTGGAAATGGCCAACCTGTCCATCGTGCTGGAAGAACTCGGCCAGGCGACCGAAGAAGAATAATTCACAGGCAGCGGCGGGGTGCATATCCCGCTGCCGTCCCGCCGGCCTGTGCCGGCACTCGCATTCCTTTGTTTCAGTTATCCAAGGCTCCGGCCGCATTCATCATGTCGAACAAAACTCCACACGCCAATTCGAACAAGAACCGCACCCCGCGCCACCGCGCGCGCGAGTTCGCGTTGCAGGGCTTGTACCAGTGGTTGCTCAATCACGAGGACGCGGGCGCCATCGAAGCCCACATCCGCGAGGCCCACGGTTTCGACAAGGCCGACGCCGAACATTTCGACACCCTGCTCACCGGGGCCATCCGTGATGCCGACAAGCTGCGTGCAGGCCTCTCTCCGCTGATCGATCGTCCCATCAAGGAACTCTCGCCGGTGGAGCACGCCGCCCTGCTCATCGGTGCCTACGAGTTGCAGAACCATATCGAGATCCCCTACAAGGTGGTCATCAATGAAGCGGTCGAACTGACCAAGTCCTTTGGCGGCATCGACGGTCACAAGTATGTCAATGGCGTACTGGACCGTTTCGCCGCCCAGGCGCGCAGCACCGAAGTGGAAGCTGCCGGTCGCCGCTGATCTGCTGTCGTCGGCTGATTTGCTCGTGTTTGGACGGCGCCGTTGGCTTGGGCGCCGTCTTGTCTTTTTTGCCCATGTTGTCTGGAATTAGCGCATGAACCTGAACCAACTTGCTTCACGTTTGCAGCACATCGCTCCCTTCCATGTGATGGAATTGTCCAAGAAGGCCGATATCCTGGCCCAGCAGGGCCGTCACCTGATCCACATGGGCATCGGCGAGCCTGATTTCACCGCACCGCCCGCCGTGGTCGAGGCCGCCACCCGCGCGATGGCCGAAGGGAAGATGCAGTACACCTCGGCCACCGGCTTGCCGGCCTTGCGGGCCGCCATCTCGGAGCACTACCGCAGCGTCTACGGCCTGGAGATTGCGCCGGAGCGCATCGTCATTACCGCTGGTGCCTCGGCCGCCTTGCTGCTGGCCTGCGCGGCGCTGGTCGAGCGCGATACCGAAGTGCTCATGCCCGACCCCAGCTATCCCTGCAACCGTCATTTCGTGGCGGCCTTCGAGGGACGTGCCAGGCTCATCGCCAGCGGTCCCGAGCATCGCTTCCAGCTGTCGGCGCAGATGGTGCGCGAGCACTGGAGCGAGCAGACCCGTGGCGTGTTGCTGGCCTCCCCCTCCAATCCGACGGGCACCTCGATCGCCCCCGAGGAGTTGCGGGCCATCCTGGGCGAAGTGCGCCAGCGTGGCGGCTTCACCATCGTCGATGAGATCTACCAGGGCTTGTCTTATGAAGGCGCGCCGTTCTCGGCGCTGTCGCTGGGCGAGGACGTGGTGGTCATCAACAGCTTCTCGAAGTACTTCAACATGACCGGCTGGCGCCTGGGCTGGCTGGTGTTGCCGCCGGCCCTGGTGCCGCAGGTCGAGAAGCTGGCGCAGAACCTCTTGATCTGTGCGTCCTCGATTGCCCAGCATGCGGCCGTGGCCTGCTTCACGCCCGAGACCATTGCGCTGTATGAAGAACGCAAGGCCGAGTTCAAGCGTCGCCGCGACTACATCGTGCCGGCCCTGGAAAGCCTGGGCTTCAAGGTGCCGGTGGTGCCCGACGGCGCCTTCTATGTCTATGCCGATTGCAGCGCGCTGTCCGATGATGCCGACCAGCTCAGCCTGGACATGCTCAATGAGGCCGGCGTGGTGCTGGTGCCAGGGCTGGACTTCGGCCCCTCTACGGCGCGACGTTTCATCCGACTGTCCTATGCGACCTCGCTGGAAAACCTGCAGGAGGCCGTGGCGCGTCTGCGCGTGTTCTTCGAGCGGCGTCGCCAGGCAGCCTGAAGCAGGGCAGAGCTGCAGCCTTGCCTGCCAGTGGACAGGCAAAAAAAAAAGGAGCCCGAGGGCTCCTTTTTCGTGCGTGCTGAATACCGGTAATATTCACATCGCAACACACCAACCTGTATCCAGCAATATTACAGGGCAGCGAGTTGTTCTTCGGTCTTGGGCTTGGATGCCGAGGCCACGTTGTTGGCAGGCGCCTTGGGCTGTGCGGCACTGGCCGAGACACCCGAGGAGGCCGGCGGCAGCTTGATGGTCGCGGTGGTGTAGATCGACACGTTCTTGCCCATCGCCACTTGCTTCAGGTTCTGGTACTCGGAGAGCACTTTGAGACCGTAACCGCCATCATTGGCCATGTCGGCCGCACCCACGTAGCTCTTCAGGCCGGCTTCCACCGAGCCGCCACGGGTCACATATTCCTTCAGGATCTGCGAACCGACGCGGATGTTGGCGACCGGATTCAAGGCTGCCTTGATGCCGCCCAGCTCCTGGAACTTGTCGTGGTGTACCTTGGCCATCACCTGCATCAGGCCCTGCGCACCCATGGGGCTTTCGGCGAAGGGATTGAAGCGCGACTCGATGGCGATCACCGACAGGATCAGCAGCGGATCGAGTTTGATGTCGCGCGCGGTCAGGTAAGCCGCCGAGACCAGCATGTCTGCTGCATCGCTGGCCACACGATAGCGCTTGGCCAGCCAGTTGGTCACCAGTTTCTGCTGGCGCGGATTGCCCAGCAACTGGCGTTCTTCCGGCGACAGGGCCTGGATCGGTGCGTTGGCGTGCTGCACCGAACTGGCCGCAGCCGCACCTGCCAGTGCACTGACGGTGGCCATCGGCGCGGTCGGGGCCATCAGGTCGGCCAGCGCCGGCGTGGCCGGTGCCTCCGCTTCCTGGACTTCTTCAGTGGCGTCCGAGAAGGGCGACATGCTGATCAGCTTGTCGGCCAGGTCGGGATTGAAGAACATCAGACCCAGAACAAACAACGCGGCAATGCCGAGTATCGTCAGCAGACGATGAGCGATGCCGAAAAATTGAGCAATGCGTACATTTCCGGAGAAATTCCGGAAATCCACGCGGCGAACCATCTGCGGGGCGCCCGCTAAAGGCGCCTCGGAAGCTTGGTTGGACATTGAACCTCCTGCGTTATTGCGGCAAAAACAGGGCGCGCCTGGCCAAGAAGTGAAGACCAAACGGCTGAACTGTCGTCGCTGCAATCTATTGCGTTACCGTCGCAAGGCGTTACGGCAAGGCCATCCGCGAGGCCTGCTGGCCCTGCCGTCGGATGGCATGTTTCGGGGGGTAGGGCTGACGCCCTGGACACACTTCTTGAGTTGCTGGGACCCCGGTTCCCTGGATACCTTGCTAGGCTTGACTGTTTTCGATCAAGCCTCTACGAGCCCACGGCTCACCTCTTCGGTTTAGAGTGGGCGCATTGTAGAAGCCACTTTATATCGAGTCAATACTATGAAATTGGTTCTTTATAACTTTTGTGTATCATATTGCATGTGGCCTTTCGTCAAAATTCAATAGAATCAAGCGTTTGCCGGGGTTACTTGAGCCGGCTGTGATGCAAAAAGAAATTTGTTAAAAAGTATGAAATACACTGATTTGCGGGATTTTATTTCCCAGTTGCAACAAAAAGGTGAGCTCAAGCGTGTTTCACACCCCGTGTCGTCACATCTGGAGATGACCGAAATCGCCGACCGTACCCTCCGGGCGGAAGGTCCGGCGCTTCTTTTTGAGCAGGTCGACAAAAAAAATATCCCGGTTTTAGCGAATCTTTTCGGTACCCCTCATCGCGTGGCACTCGGCATGGGAGCCGACAGCATCAGTGAACTGCGCCGCATCGGTCATTTGCTGGCGCGTCTGAAGGAGCCGGAGCCGCCCAAGGGCATCAAGGATGTGCTGGACCTGGGCGGGCTGGTGAAGTCGCTGTGGGACATGGCACCCAAGGAGCGCAGCTCGGCACCCTGCCAGGATGTGGTGTGGGAGGGCCGGGACGTGGACCTGTCGCGCCTGCCGATCCAGCACTGCTGGCCGGGCGACATTGCGCCCCTGATTACCTGGGGCCTGGTCGTCACCAAGGGGCCGAACAAGAAACGCCAGAACCTGGGCATCTATCGCCAGCAGGTGCTGGGTCCGAACAAGGTCATCATGCGCTGGCTGGCCCATCGCGGCGGCGCTCTGGATTTCCGCGAGCACTGCATTGCCAATCCCGGCAAGCCCTATCCGATCGCGGTGGCCCTGGGTGCCGATCCCGCCACTATATTAGGTGCGGTCACGCCAGTGCCCGACAGTCTCTCCGAATACCAGTTCGCGGGTCTTCTGCGCGGCAGCCGTACCGAACTGGTCAAGGCCATGGGCAGCGACTTGCGCGTGCCGGCTTCGGCTGAGATCGTGCTGGAAGGGCATATCTATCCGGATGAAAAACACGCCTCCGGATTCGAGCATGCGCTCGAAGGGCCGTATGGCGATCACACCGGTTACTACAATGAGCAGGACTGGTTCCCGGTCTTCACCATCGACCGCATCACCATGCGGCGCGATGCCATCTATCACTCCACCTACACCGGCAAACCGCCCGATGAGCCGGCCGTGCTGGGGGTGGCGTTGAATGAAGTGTTCGTCCCGCTGTTGCAGAAGCAGTTCGCCGAAATCACCGATTTCTACTTGCCGCCAGAGGGATGCAGCTATCGCATGGCGGTAGTGCAGATGAAGAAATCTTACGCCGGCCATGCCAAGCGGGTGATGTTCGGGGTGTGGAGTTTCCTGCGCCAGTTCATGTACACCAAGTTCATCGTGGTGGTGGATGAGGATGTCGATATCCGTGACTGGAAGGAAGTGATCTGGGCCATCACCACGCGTGTGGATCCGGTGCGTGACACCGTCATGGTGGACAACACGCCCATCGATTATCTCGACTTCGCCTCGCCCATCAGCGGGCTGGGCAGCAAGATGGGCATCGATGCCACCAACAAGTGGCCCGGTGAAACCAGCCGTGAATGGGGTACGCCCATCGTGATGAGCGACGACGTGAAGAAACGTGTCGATGCCATCTGGAAGGACCTCGGCATCTGAGCGGGCAGGGCGCGCACCCGGTATGGCGCGCCTGACGAACATATGAAGCTTCATGCAAAAAGCCGCGTAAATTGTTTAGGCAATTCGCGCGGCTTTTCACTTTCTGATGCGCTGCAATGATTTCTCTGGCGGCAAGTCGCTGAACTGCGATACAATGCACCCCGGCGGGCCCCTGCGCATTGTGGCATGGTCAACCTGGTCAGGTCGGGAACGAAGCAGCCACAGCCATTTCCCGCAAGTGCCGCAGACAAGGCTCGCCTCTTATCTCTCTTCTGTTTCTTCTGTTGTTCCGGCAGGTCCTCCCCCTCGACTCATCTCCTCGGATTTTTTCTCGTTGTTGAGCTATTGCCGTCTCGCGCGATGCCATAAAAAAGGCTGACGCGAATCTGCCGCATCAGCCTCCTGCAAAACCTCGCAGCGCTACCTGTTCTTACTCGTACGGATCCAGCCGGTCGGCCAGGATCGCTGACACGCCCGTGAAGGCCGGATATTGCGCCGTGATCACATAAGTCGGAATGGCCTTGGTCAGCACGGACATGCGGCCCTTGTTCTCGAAGCGTGCGCGGAAGGCCGAACGCGCGAAGTATTCGCCCAGGTGCGGTACCACGCCGCCACCAATATAGATGCCGCCAAGTGCACCCAGCGTCAGCGCCAGATCGGCTGCAACGGTACCGAGCATGCTGCAGAACAGGTCCAGCGTTTCCAGGCAGACCGCGTCGCCTTGCTTGAGTGCGCCGTCCACGATTCCGGCGGCCTTCAGTTCGGCAGCCGGATGACCATCGATGGCCAGCAGTGCACGATGGATGAGTTCGAGCCCGGGCCCCGAGACCAGGCGTTCAGCCGACACGTGCTCATGAAACTGCCAGGCATAGGCCAGCACAGCCGCTTCACGCGCATTGGCCGGGGCGAAGGCGACGTGACCGCCTTCGCTGGCCAGCGGCAGCCAGTGGCCGTCGCCGCGCACCAGTCCGCCCACGCCCAGTCCCGTCCCGGCGCCCACCAGCCCGACCGGCTGGCCCACCTTGGGCGCGCCGCCACCGATCTGCTGCAACTCATCAGCGCGCAGTTGCGGCACCGCCATGGACAGTGCCGTGAAGTCATTGACCACCAGTAGCAGATCAAAGCCCAGCAACTGGCGCGCCGCTTCGATGGAGAAGGCCCAGTCATGGTTGGTCATCTTGATCTGGTCGCCCTGCACCGGGTTGGCAATGGCCACCGCCGCGTGCTTGACGGCGGGCTGGCCCGCCAGCTCCAGATAGGCCTGCACGGCATCGGTGAATTGCGGATAGTCGGCACCGCGCAGGACCTGCACTTGTTCTAGATGGCCGGGTGAAGTTTCCAGCGCGAAACGGGCATTGGTGCCACCAATGTCGGACAGCAGGCGCGGACCGGCGGCGTGGGGAGACTTGCTCGGGGAGAGGGTGGGGGCTTGCATCGTCTTGTCCTTGTTTTCTTCATGCCGGCAGGCGGCAGGGCGCTGGGCGGTGCCGCCTGTCACAGTGTCAGAGAGATCGGGCCGCAGCTGCGTTACAGGGTATGAGGCGAGCCGGCGCGCCAGGTTCCGACGGAAGAGCGGGTCATCCGTATCGGCGCGCATGGTAACAGCATCAGGCCAACTGTTGTAGCAGGGCGCTGCGGACCTCGGCGATGACCTCGCTCCAGTCGCCGGTCTGGCGCTGGCGGAACAGGCGCATGGTCGGATACCAGGGGGTATCGCTGCGTTCCAGCTGCCAGCGCCAGCAGGTATTGGCGCGGTTGAGCAGCCAGACTGGCTTGCCCAGGGCGCCCGCCAGGTGGCAGACGGCGGTATCGACGCTGATGAGCAGGTCGAGATTGGCGAGCAGGCCGGAGGTGTCGGCAAAGTCATGCAATGCGCCGGCACAATCCTGCACCTGGCTGGCCAGCGGATGGGCATGCAGCTGCTCCAGCGCGGCCTGGCCCACCTGCAAGGAATAGAACTCCAGTTGCGCATGCTCATGCGCCAGTTCCACCAACGGTGCCAGTGCCGAGAAGGGCAGCGAACGTTCGCTGTCGATCCGTACCGCATCCGGGTGGGTCTGGGCCGAGCTACCTGCCCAGACCAGGCCGACCCGCAGGGCGCGGTTGTGCGGCAGACGCTGCAGCCAGGCTGCCCAGGCTTCCGACTCGGGCAGCAGATAGGGCGCACGCGGTATGTCGGCTTCGCTGAAGGACTTGCAGGCCAGCGGCAAGCTCATCAGCGGGCAGTGATAGTCGAACGCGGGACGCGTGTCCTGGTCGCTGCCGATGACTTCGGCCGCCCCCGGTACCCCGGCCAGCAGGCGCTTGAGCGCGGGTTGCACTTCGAGGATGACGCGGGCGCCGAGACCGGCCACCCGCGGCAGGTAGCGCACGAACTGCAGGGTGTCGCCAAAGCCTTGTTCGGCGTGGATCAGGATGGTCTTGCCTCGCAGCGGTTGCAGTCCGAGCCAGAGCGGCTCCAGGAACTGACGTACCTGCGTACGCATCTGCGCGGTCTTCCAGCGGGATTCATAGGCCGGCCAGCCTTTGGCGAACTCACCCAGGCGCAGTTTCAGGAGGGCTTCGTTCCACTGAGCCGAATGGCTCTCGGGGCTGAGTTCGCGCGCCCGCTGATAGGATTGGCTGGCCTCGCTGAAACGCGAGAGTTGTTCCAGCGTCGATGCCCGGTTGAACCACAGGTCCGGGGAGCTGTCGCTGAGCGCCAGGGCGCGGTCGTAGGCTTCCAGCGCTTCCTCCGGACGCTGCATCTTGAACAGGACGAAGCCCCGGTTGGACTGGGCTTCGAAAAAGTCGGGCTGCACCGCCAGCGCACGGTCAAAGGCCCGCAGGGCCTCCTCGAACTGGTAGCTGTCCTTGCAGGCATTGCCCAGGTTGAACCAGGCCTCGATGAAATCGGGGCGCAGCGCGACCGCGCGTTCATAGCTGGCGCGCGCATCGCGATAGCTGTAGAGCTCGTGCTGGAGATTGCCCAGCTGGAACCAGGCATCGGCATGGTCCGGCACCAGCCGCACCGCTTGCTGCAGATCCTCCAGTGCTTCCCGGTTCAGATCGAGCCGACGCAAGGCGGCGCCCCGCGCCAGCAGGGCATCGGCGAAAGCCGGGTTCTGCGTCAGAATCTGGTTGTAGCGCTCCACTGCCTCGGCATCTCGGCCCAAATGGACCAGGGCCCCGGCGTGATCGAAATAGGTATCGGGATGGTCGGGATTGAGTTCGATCGCCTTGGCCAGTTGCGCCTCGGCGGCTTCCCACTCTTCCTGGTGCAGCTTGAGCATGCCGTACAGATAATTGGCCTCGAAATGGCGTGGCAGCTTCGCCAGCACCTTCTTGTAGAGGTCTTCCGCTGGCGCCAGCTGGCCTTTCTGGTGGAGTGCCAGGGCTTTTTGCAACAGGATGAGAGAAGCGTTGGCTTGCGGGTGCATGGATCGAGTCGAGATGAGGAGAAAGTGCCGGCAGCGCCGACAAGTGGCAAGTGTCCCAAATTCGCCGGCTTTCTGCTGGCGGATTACCGGGGCAATCGCCCTCCAATTGCGGGCTATGGCGGGTCGTCGGGTAGGAGAGAGAGGCCGGGTGAGCTGCAAGCGGGGCCAGCGCTTTTCTTTTACACTACCGGGACATCAGACAACTGATGCGCTCGCCAAGCCGGCCATGACCGGTTCTTCATCCACCGCATGCAGCTGCATGCGCCACCACGGAGTTTTCCTGATGAGTTTCGCCATTCCCGCCCCCGCCCAGGCCACCGTTGCGGTGGTCGGCGGTGCGCCGTTCCCGGTTCGCCGCATCTATTGCGTAGGTCGCAACTATGCCGCCCATGCCCGCGAGATGGGGCATGACCCTGACCGCGAGCCGCCGTTCTTCTTCATGAAGCCGGCTGACGCCGTCGTGCCGACCGATGCCGTGGTGCCGTATCCGGCGGCGACGGCGGACTATCATCATGAGATCGAACTGGTGGTGGCACTGTCCGGCGGAGGGCGCGATATCCCTGTGGAGAAGGCGCTGGAACTGGTCTATGGCTACGCCGTCGGCCTGGACATGACCCGTCGCGACCTGCAGGCGCAGGCCAAGAAACTGGGGCGCCCCTGGGACATGGCCAAGGGTTTCGACCAGTCCGCACCTTGTGCGCCCATCGTGCCGGTGGCCCAGTGCGGGCATCCGGACAAGGGTGCCGTCTGGCTCAAGGTCAACGGCGAGGTACGTCAGCAGGGCGATCTCTCGGACCTGATCTGGAACGTGGCCGAGACCATTTCCTATTTGTCCGGCCTGGTCGAGCTGTTCCCCGGCGACCTGATCTACACCGGTACCCCCGAAGGCGTGGGTGCGGTGATCAAGGGTGACCAGTTGCAAGGGCATGTGGACGGCTTGCCGGACATCAACATCACCATCGGCTGAACACCCTGGAGGTGAGGGCGCTGCGGCTTCTTCGCAGCGCTGCACAGGCCCTCGGTACCGGGCGGAAACCAAACTGTCATGAAGCCGGCGGCGATGCGGCGTATAATACGGAGTTCCGCAAGGAATTCCGGGCATTGCAAGTCGTCCGCCCGGTCAGCATCGTTTTTGGCGTTTGCATCATCCGAAGCGCCCGGCTGCGCAGCAATTGGCCGGTTCGCCCGTAACACTTCAACACAGAAAGCAATCAGAACCCGTGCGCATGCACCCCATGCACCGGAGCCGCCTGGCGGCTGCCGCGGCGCTGTCGCACCGTTCGCAATAAACCATGTCCGACACCACGTCCGCGTCCGCAGCACCGGCTGCACCTGCCGTCCGCTTTGAAGATTTCGGCCTCTCGCCCGATATTCTGAAGGCCTTGTCCGAACAAGGCTACGTCCATCCGACTCCGATCCAGGCCCAGGCCATTCCAGTGGTGCTGCAAGGCCGGGACGTGATGGGCGCAGCCCAGACCGGCACCGGCAAGACCGCCGGTTTCTCCCTGCCGATCATCCAGCGCCTGCTGGCGCATGCCAGCCACAGCGCTTCCCCCGCCCGTCATCCGGTGCGCGCCCTGATCCTGACCCCGACCCGCGAGCTGGCCGACCAGGTGGCCGAGAATGTGAAGGCTTATTCCCGCTTCACCTCGCTGCGCTCCACCGTGGTCTTCGGCGGCGTCGACATGGCACCCCAGACCGCCACCCTGCGTGCCGGTGTGGAAATCGTCATCGCCACCCCGGGCCGCTTGCTGGACCACGTGCAGCAGAAGACGGTCAACCTGTCGCAGACCCAGATCCTGGTCATGGATGAAGCCGACCGCATGCTGGACATGGGCTTCCTGCCGGATCTGCAGCGCATCATCAACCTGTTGCCCAAGCAGCGGCAGAACCTGCTGTTCTCGGCCACCTTCTCGCCCGAGATCAAGAAGCTGGCCGCCAGCTTCCAGAACAATCCGGTGACCATCGAAGTCGCGCGCAGCAATGCCACGGCAGAAAACGTCAGCCAGACCATCTACAAAGTCGAGGAGGCGGCCAAGGCCGATGCTGTGAGCTTCATCATTCGCCAGCGCGAACTGAAGCAAGTGATCGTCTTTTCCAATACCAAGATCGGTGCCTCGCGCCTGGCGCGCACATTGGTGGCCGAAGGTGTGAAGGCTTCTGCCATCCATGGCGACAAGACCCAGTCCGAGCGCATGGCGGCGCTGGAGTCCTTCAAGCAGGGGCAGATCGAGGTCCTGGTGGCCACCGACGTGGCCGCCCGTGGCCTGGACATTGCCGAACTGCCTTGCGTCATCAACTACGATCTGCCCTACAACGCCGAAGACTATGTGCACCGTATTGGCCGTACCGGTCGCGCGGGCGCTTCGGGTGACGCCATCTCGCTGTTCTGCGACAAGGATGAACGCCTGCTGGTCGATATCGAAAAGCTGATCAAGAAGAAGTTTGAGCGCGCCGAACTGGTCGGCTTTGCCCCGCGTGCCCGTCACGAACGTGGCGAGCGTAGCGAACGCGGTGAGCGCGGTGAACGTCCCGAGCGTGGTGAACGCAGTGAACGTGGTGAGCGCAGCCGCAGCAGTCGCGAAGGTGGCGCACCGGTGGCCCGGCGCGAGAAGGTTGATCCGTGGTTCCTCAAGCCATACGAACCCAGTACCACCGAAACCGTCTCCACCAAGCCGGAGCTGGCGAAGAACAACCGTCCCAAGCCCAAAGTTGCGGCCTTGCTGGGCGGCATCCCCAAGCGCTGATGCGGACATCGGGCCTGGCGTCGATCATGCGCTTGCGCCCGGACCGAAACGCGCTCCCCAGCCGGTGAGCGCCAGGGTCCAGAATCCTTCCCTGTCACGGGCTGCGCCCGTGTCCAGTCCAAGAAAGGCCGCCGCCTGCTGCAAGGCTTGCAGCGGCTGGCCCAGGTCCAGCGCCTGGGCACCGTTCTGCTTGGAAAACTTTTCTCCCGACGCATTCATCAACAGCGGCACGTGCAGGTAGCGCGGCGTCGCATAGCCCAGCAGTCCCTGCAGGTAGATCTGCCGTGCCGTCGAGTCCAGCAGGTCGGCGCCGCGCACGATGTCGGTGACGCCCTGTTCGGCATCATCGACCACTACCGCCAGTTGGTAGGCCCAGAAGCCATCAGCCCGCTGCAGCACGAAATCCCCGACTTCCGAGGCCAGGTGCTGGACCTGCGGCCCCAGCCAGCGGTCCGTGAATTGCACCCGTTCGCCGGGCTGGCCGGCATCGGGTACGCGCAGCCGCAGCGTGCGTGGCGTCTTGCCGGGGGCCAATCCGTGGCGGCAGGTGCCGGGATAGAGCGCGGCACCATCACTGGCCGTGCCCACCCTGGAATCCGCGATTTCCTTGCGGCTGCAGCCGCAGGGGTAGGCCAGCGATCCCAGGCGCTCGCGCGCAAGCTGGTAGCGTGCCTTGCGCTGGCTCTGTACCAGGACCGGTCCATCCGAGTGCATATCCAACGCCGCCAGTGTGGCGACGATGTCGTCGGCCGCGCCGGGCACGGTGCGGGTCTCATCGATGTCCTCGATGCGCAGCAGCCAGCGTCCAGCGTGTACACGCGCATCCAGGTAGCTGGCCAGCGCCGCCACCAGCGAGCCCGCATGCAGCGGACCGGAAGGCGAGGGCGCGAAGCGGCCGACATAGGCATGACCGCTCACATCTGCTCCCGCAGGGGGATCGGTCCGATCAATGATTGCCTTACATGCGGCTGTGCCAGGTACTGGATGAACCATTTGAGCGACTTGCCCTGCTCGGCCTTGGGCCAGGCCACCATGAAGTTGTCGTTGGGTTTGGCCGCCAGGGTCTGCTTTTCCACCAGAGCGCCGGTGGCGAGGTAGGGCGCGGCCCAGATGCGCGGCAGATGGCCGCAACCGAGACCGGCCAGCTGGGCCTGCAGCTTGTCGGCCACGGTGGCCACCGTCAGCGTTTCCTGGCCCGACAGCAGGCCCATGGTCAGTGTCGGCAGGGACTGGCTGTTGTCGCCCACGGCAATGGCCCGGTGGCTGCGCACCAGCTCTGCTGACAAGGGTTCGTCGGCGGCCGCCAGCGGGTGCGTCGGCGCCACTGCAAACACCCAGTCCACCGCGCCCAGCTCCTGCATCTGGAAGCGCCCGCTGGTGCGCACCACTTCGGGCCCGTCCAGCGTGACCCCGATGACCAGGTTGGCACGGCCTTCGATGAGCTTTTCCCAGGCGCCGGTCAGCACACCGGGCGTGAAGCGCAGCCGTGTGCCGGACTCTTCGCGGTCGAAGGCTTCGATGACCGGCAGCATCTTCTCGAAGGGAATCAGACTGTTGAGCACGATGTGCAATTCGGTCTCGCGTCCGGTGGCGGTGCGCTTGACACGCTGCTCCAGATCGCTGGCGGCCAGCAAAAGGTGTCGGCCTTCCTGCAACAATTGCAGGCCGGCCGGTGTCAACTGGGCCCGGTGGCCGCGACGGTCGAACAGCAGCACATCGAGGTCATCCTCCAGCTTGCGCACGCTGTAGGTCAGGGCCGAGGGCACCCGGTCCAGGGCCACGGCGGCCGCGGCAAAGCTGCCCTTGCGGTCGATCATGTCGAGGATCAGCAGGGATTCCAGGGTGAGGTTCACGTCGAGCTCCGCTTGTTTAAATTTTTTGAATGAACACTACGGATTTTAGACCTTATCTGCGAAAAAGTTAGCCTCTATAGTGACGCCATCGACAAACATTTTGACCAAATCAATTCCGGTTTGGTCCCACTCAAGAAAGAGGTGTTGACATGATGGAACTTCGCAAAGCGAACGATCGTGGCCACGCCAACCACGGTTGGCTGGATTCGTATCACAGCTTTTCCTTCGCGGACTACCATGATCCCAAGCACATGGGCTTCGGTCCGCTGCGGGTGATCAACGAGGACCGCGTGGCCGCAGGGCAGGGTTTTGGTACCCATGGCCACCGTGACATGGAGATCATTTCCTATGTGCTCGAAGGTGAACTTGCGCACAAGGACAGCATGGGCAATGGCAGCGTGATCCGTCCCGGTGACGTGCAGCGCATGAGTGCCGGCACCGGCGTACGCCATTCGGAGTACAACCATTCGCAGGACGGCACCACGCATTTCCTGCAGATCTGGATCATGCCTGACCGAGCCGGGGCCGAGCCGGGCTACCAGGAAGCGCACTTCTCGGCCGCTGACAAGGACGGCAAGCTGCGTCTGGTGGCCTCGCGCGATGGCCGTGACGGTTCGGTCAGCATGAACCAGGATGCCCAACTGTACGCCGGCCTGTTCGATGGCGCACAAACGGCCGGGTACACCCTGCCGCCAGGCCGCCTGGGCTATGTACATGTGGCTCGCGGCAAGGTCAGCGTCAATGGCCAGGCGCTGCAAGCCGGCGACGCCGTGAAATTCAGTGCGGTCGACCGCATTGACATCAGCGGCGGCGAGAAGGCTGAAGTGCTTTTGTTCGATCTGCCGCGCTGAGCATTTCAGCGCAGGCAGGGTTGCAGTAGCAAGCCCGCCGGTACCGATCACACCGGCGGTTTTTTCGCGTCACTTCACTCTCTAGAGAAGGAATTTTGTCATGACCAAAGTTGCCATCGTTTACCACTCCGGCTACGGCCACACCAAGAAGCAGGCCGAAGCCGTGCAGGCTGGCGCGGCCGGCGTTGCCGGCGCCGATGTCGAGCTGATCGCCATCAGTGCCGAAGGCACCATCACCGATGCACAGTGGGCCAGCCTGGATGCGGCCGATGCCATCATCTTCGGTTCGCCGACCTACATGGGCACGGTCTCCTGGCAGTTCAAGAAGTTCGCCGACGCCTCCTCCAAGCCCTGGTTCAGCCAGAAGTGGAAGGACAAGGTCGGTGCCGCCTTCACCAACTCGGCCACCATGAACGGCGACAAGCTCTCGACCCTGCATTACCTGTTCACGCTGGGCATGCAGCACAGCATGATCTGGGTCGGCACCGGCCTGATGCCCGCCAACAGCAAGGCTGCCCAGCGCAATGACATCAACTTCGTCGGTTCCTTCTCGGGCCTGATGGCGCAAAGCCCGTCGGACTCCTCGCCGGAAGAAGGCCCGCTGCCGGGCGACCTGGAAACAGCCAAGCTGTTCGGTGCGCGCGTGGTGGAAACGGCGGCCAAGTTCAAGAAATAAGATTCATTGTCTGCATTGCAATTCTGAAGATGTAAAAAAGCCGACCTCGCGGGGTCGGCTTTTTCGTTGCCGGGCAGGGCAGCGGTCAGGCGGCGGCAGAACTGGCTTGCTGCGCTGCGTGCTGCCTGGGCGCGCAATGGGGACAGGACTTGCCCGGCACGTAATCCGGCGAGAGCTGTTCACGCGGGGTGACCACGGCGCGGCAGGCGAAGCATTGGGCGGTCTGGGTTTCCTTCAACTCCGGGCTCAGGGCAGTGCGATAGTCGAAAACGAAGCAGTCGCCGTTGTAATGGGCACCGCCGACATCCTCGAAATACTTCAGGATGCCGCCTTCGAGCTGGTAGACATGGTCATAGCCGATGTTCTGCATATGAATCGCAGCCTTTTCGCAACGAATGCCGCCAGTGCAGAAGGTGACCACGGTCTTGCCTTCGAAATCGGCCTTGTGCTCCTCGATCACCTGCGGGAATTCGGTGAACTTGCTGATGCGGTAGTCCACCGTGTTGTCAAACGTACCCACATCGACCTCGAAGCCATTGCGGGTATCCACCATCACCACCGGACGACCTTCGTCGTCGTGCCCCTGGTCCAGCCAGCGCTTGAGTTCCCTGGCTTCCACGAAAGGCGCACGACCCAGCTCAGGCTTGATCAGCGGATGCTTCATGGTGATGATCTCAGCCTTCAGTTTCACCAGCATGCGGGTGAAGGGCTGCTTCTCGGAATAGCTTTCCTTGACCGTCAGGTCGGTAAATCGCGCATCGGCGCGCAACCAGGCCAGGAAGGTATCGATTTCATGGCGCAGGCCGGCCAGGAAGAGGTTGATGCCTTCCGGGCTCAGGATCACGGTGCCACGAAGATTGTTCTTCTGGCAAATTTCCAGGAAAGCCGGACGCTTTTCAGCGGTGTCATCGAAGCTGATGAACTTGTAGGCGGCGATGTTGACGTAGGGGGTCTGCGGGGACTGCATGATGGCGTACTCAACTGTAAGTCTTTGAATCGTCAGCATTATAACCGTGCACCCCGGATGGCCGCAGTTATTTGGCGTACGCCTTGAGCTTCTCTGATGCAGATCAAGGCGGACGGTCGCTTGACCCGGATTGGGTTTGTGTAAAGTCTTCATATTTCTCACAAATCGAGATCAAACGGAATCGGTCAGGATCGCAAGCTCCGGTAAAATGGCTACCCTATGACTACCCCGCAATTTGTACACCTCCGTATGCACTCGGAGTACTCCATCGTCGATGGGCTGGTGCGTATCGACGATATCGTCAAGGCCGCCGCCAAGGATGGACAGGCCGCCCTGGCGGTGACCGACCTCGCCAACCTGTTCTGCATGGTGCGTTTCTACAAGGAAGCGCGCGGCAAGGGCGTCAAGCCCATCGCCGGCTGCGACCTGTGGATCACCAACGACGCCGACCGCGAAAAGCCCTTCCGGTTGCTGGTCCTGATCAAGAGTCGTCATGGCTACCTGCAACTGTGTGAAGTATTGTCCCAGGCCTGGCTGAGCAACCAATACAAGGGCCGCGCCGAAGTGCGCATGGAATGGCTGGAGGCGCTGCGCCACCAGGACGGCGGCAACGGCTTGATCGCCCTGTCCGGGGCCGGCATGGGCGACATTGGCCAGGCCATCGACAACGGCAACCTGGCCCAGGCTGAAGCCTGCGCGCGCCGCTGGGCCGAGATTTTCCCCGGCGCCTTCTATCTGGAACTGCAACGCGCCGGCCAGGCCAACATGGAACTGCAGGTGCGCCAGAGCGTGGCCCTGGGTGCCAAGCTGGGCTTGCCGTGCGTGGCTACGCATCCGATCCAGTTCCAGAGCCCTGAAGAATTCATCGCCCACGAAGCCCGCACCTGCATCGCCGAGGGCGAGATCATGGCCAATGCGCGCCGCGTGCGCCGCTTCAACGAGCAGCAATACTTCAAGTCGCAGGCCGAGATGGCCGAGCTGTTCGCCGACCTGCCGGGTGCGATTGCCAATACGGTGGAAATCGCCAAGCGCTGCAACCTGGTGCTGCAACTGGGCAAGCCGCAACTGCCGGACTTCCCCACGCCGGACGGCATGAGCATCGACGATTTCCTGGTGGCCCAGACCAAGGCCGGCCTGGAAGTGCGCCTGAAGGAGCTGTTCCCCGACGAAGCCGAACGCGAGAAGCAGCGGCCCCGTTACGAGGCGCGCCTGGAGTTCGAGAACAACACCATCATCAAGATGAAGTTCCCGGGCTACTTCCTGATCGTGGCCGACTTCATCCAGTGGGCCAAGAACAATGGCGTGCCGGTCGGCCCCGGCCGGGGCTCGGGTGCCGGTTCACTGGTGGCGTATTGCCTGTTGATTACCGACCTGGACCCGCTGCGCTACAACCTGCTGTTCGAACGTTTCCTGAACCCGGAACGCGTCTCGATGCCCGACTTCGACATCGACTTCTGCCAGGAAGGCCGCGATCGCGTCATCCAGTATGTGAAGGATCGTTACGGCAAGGAGGCGGTTTCGCAGATCGCCACCTTCGGTACCATGGCCGCCAAGGGCGCGGTGCGCGACGTGGGTCGCGTGCTGGACCTGGGCTACAACTTCTGTGACGGCATCTCCAAGCTGATTCCCTTCAAGCCGGGCAAGCTGGTCACGTTGGCCGACGCCATCGAGGAGGAGCCGCTCCTGAAGGAGCGGCTGGAGAACGAGGAAGAGGTCAAGCAGTTGATGGGCCTGGCCCAGCAGGTCGAAGGCATCGCCCGCAACATTGGCATGCACGCCGGTGGCGTGCTGATCGCGCCCGGCAAGCTGACCGATTTCTGCCCGCTTTACACCCAGGGCGGCGATTCCGGTGTGGTCTCGCAATACGACAAGGACGACGTGGAAGCCGTCGGCCTGGTGAAGTTCGACTTCTTGGGCTTGACCACGCTGACCATCCTTGACCGTGCGGTACGCTACATCCGCATGCTCGATCCGGCCATGGCCGATTTCGATCTGGCCAAGTTGCCGCTGGATGACCGGCCGTCCTATGAGCTGCTGACCAAGGCCAAGACGGTGGCCGTGTTCCAGCTGGAAAGCCGCGGCATGCAAGGCATGTTGAAGGATGCGCGGCCCGACCGCTTCGAGGACATCATCGCCCTGGTGGCGCTGTATCGTCCGGGCCCGATGGACCTGATCCCCGACTTCTGCAAGCGCAAGCACGGCGAAGCCTTCGACTATCCTGACCCGCGTACCGAGGGCATCCTCTCCGAGACCTACGGCATCATGGTCTACCAGGAGCAGGTGATGCAGATGGCGCAGGTGATCGGCGGCTACTCGCTGGGCGGCGCCGACTTGCTGCGCCGGGCGATGGGCAAGAAGAAGGCCGAGGAAATGGCCAAGCACCGTGAACTGTTCCGCGAAGGCGCGGCCAAGAACGGGCTGGACCAGGCCAAGGCCGACGAGATCTTCGACTTGATGGAAAAGTTCGCCGGCTACGGCTTCAACAAGTCGCACGCGGCCGCCTATGCGCTGCTGTCCTACTACACCGCCTACCTGAAGGCGCATCACCCCGCCGCGTTCATGGCCGCCAACTTGTCGCTGGCCATGGAAGATACGGACAAGGTCAAGATCCTGATCGAGGATGCGATCGACATCTGCAAGCTGGCCATCCTGCCGCCGGACATCAACAAGTCCGACTACCGCTTCATGCCGGTGGGCGAGCCGGGCAAGAAGGCCACCCAGATCCGCTATGGCCTGGGTGCCGTCAAGGGTGCCGGGCAGAACGCCATCGAAGCCATCCTGGAGGCGCGCAAGAGCGGCCCCTTCAAGGACCTGTTCGACTTCGCCAAGCGGGTGGACAAGAAGCAGATCAATCGTCGTACTATCGATTCGCTGATTCGCGCCGGTGCCTTCGACTGCTTCAAGGTCGACCGCGCGATTTTGCAGGCCTCGGTCAACCTGGCCTGGGAAAGTGCCGAGCAGGCCGAGAAATCGGCCAACCAGGTCAGCCTATTCGGCGGTGACGACAGCGACCTGGAAGCGCCGCTGGAATACGTGCAGGTACCGCCCTGGAGCGACAAGCAGCGCCTGACCGAAGAGAAGGGCGCCTTGGGCTTCTATCTCTCCGGCCATCTGTTCTCGGCCTACGAAAAGGAAGTGCGCCGCTTCGTGCGCACCAAGATCGCCAGCCTGGAACCCTCGTGGGAGCCGCGCAGCCTGGCCGGCATCATCACCGGGGTGCGGGTGCAGATGACCCAGCGCGGCAAGCTGGTGATCTGCACGCTCGACGATGGCACGGGCGTGATCGAAGCCACGATCTACAACGAACTCTTCGAGCCCTTCAAGCATCTCATCAAGGAAGACGAATTGCTGGTGGTCTCGGGCAAGGTGTCGGAAGACCGTTTCAATGGCGGCCTGCGGGTGGCCGCCGACAAGGTCATGGACCTGGGCGCGGCGCGCATCCAGTATGGCGTGCGCATGGTGGTGTCGCTCAACAAGGCGATCGACCCGAATCACCTGCGCGATACGCTGGCTGCGCATCGCCAGGAGCAGGGCCTGCCCTTCGTGATGAAGTATCGCCAGGCCGATGCGGCCTGCGAAGTCGTGCTGGGCGATGCCTGGCGCGTCAATCCTAGCGACAGTCTGCAGTCGACGCTGGTGGCGTCGTTTGGCAAGGAAGCCGTCGTCGTCGAATACTGAAATCGATCAATGAAATAGCAAGCCCGATAAGCAAAACACAGACAACGGTGACAAGCCGTGCAACCAACAATGAAAACAACATCAGAAACCGGGGGCGGCAATGTCCCCCAAGGCAGCGCGGGTGGGGCGCTGCACGTGGCCTTCGGCGTGGACAGCGGCTATTTCCGCGGTATGGGTGCGGCCATAGTCTCGCTGCTGCAACACAATGCACAGCAGCGTTTTATCTTCCACGTCTTTGCGTTCGCAGTCTCCGAAGATAGCCGCAACCGTCTGGACCGGCTGGCGCAGAGGTATGACCTGGACATTCGTACGCATCTGCTGGATGCTCACATGCTGGACGCCTTCCGTGCTTTTCCCTGCTTCGCCCAGCATCAGCTTGGGACGTTCATCCGCCTGCTGATTCCCAATCTGCTGCACGGCATCTCCGACCGCGTTCTTTACCTTGATGCCGATCTGCTGTGCTTCGGCAGCATCGCGGCGTTGCACGCCATTGAGCTCGATGGCGCCATTGCGGCGGCCGTGCATGACGAGGTATCGACGACGGCCAAGACCCAGATCGCCGCGCTGGGCCTGGCCAAGCCGGAGTACTTCAACGCCGGGGTGATGCTCATCAATGTGCCGGAATGGATCAGGGCGGATGTACAGACCCGTGCCTTGACGGTACTGTCCACGCAGCAACTGCTCTTTGCCGACCAAGATGCGCTCAACGTGGCGCTCAATGGTCGGGTGGTCTACATTGGCGACGAATGGAACACCCGCTATCACCTGGTCGACTACACCAGCCGTGGGGAAAGTGAACTGGTGGTGCCGCCTCAGGTCGTGTTCATGCATTTCACCGGCCCCGTCAAGCCGTGGCAGGACTGGTGCCTGCACGATGCCCGGAAAGTGTTCTTGCAAGTACAGGACAGGTCGTCCTGGAGCGACATGCCTCTGGATCCGCCGCGTACCGCGCGTGAATTCAAGCTGTATTCCAAGTCGTTGATGAAGCATGGCAGATGGAAAGAGGGCATTTGCATGCACTTGCGCTATCTGCGCAAACGTTCAGCATCGAAAAAGCGCTGAAACAGGGTACATGCCCGCGATCCGTTTATCTACTCGGTTGGACCTGCCCGTTGGCGGTCCGAGGCTTGCTTGACGATCTTGGCAAGTCGAATTTCAATGCTGGACATCTGGAGTCTTCCTTGCGTTACCTGAAATATTTTGTCGCCTTGCTGTTCGCTTTCTTTTTCGCATTTGCGCTCGTCATCGACCGCTCGGCTGGCGTCACCTATAGCCTGATGGTGTTGACCGGCATGGCAACTGCAGCCCTTGGCCTGCGCCCTGAAGGATGGAGTTTCCCGTCCTTCCTGCGCAAGTACTGGATGGTGTCGCTATCCATGGCCTTGCCCCTGGTCGCGGTACTGATCAATCAGCTCGTCACGGGCCATTACGCCAGCCGGGCGTATGACGCGCAGAGTCGTCTGGCCTTGTTCCTCTTCATGTTCTGGCTGATGCTGTTCCTCCCGCTGGAGTATTTGAAGCAGTTGCAATGGCCAATCGTGCTGGGCGCCATGTTGACCCTGATCAAGATGTATGTGCTTTCAGACGGCGGCAACGATCGCTACGGGACGGACTTCATTCCCATCATCATCTGTGCCCATATGGGGTTGCTGCTCGGCGTCTTCGGCATGCTGTCGCTGGGCTGGACTCATTCAGACTCCCGACTGGTCACCGTCATCAAATTGGCGGGGCTTTGCGCGGGCCTTTACATGGCTTACCTGTCGGGCTCGCGCGGCGTATGGATGACCATCCCCGTCTATGCGGCCATTTCCAGCATGGCCCTGAAGCATATCAGGCGCAGTTACAAGCTGGCCGCGCTCGGCGTGTTCGTGGTGATCGTGGCAGCGAGCCTGACGTTCGGCCATTCGATCAAAGAGCGCATGATCGCGGCACAGGTGGACCTGCAGCAGTATTCTGCCGGCTCTGATAAGGATACTTCCTTGGGAACCCGACTGCAGTTGTGGAACGGTTCCTGGGTCCTGTTCAAGGAACATCCGCTGGTGGGCGTAGGCATCGACCGCTACCAGACGGCGCTGGAGGAACTGGCTGACCGCAAGATCATCACGACGCAGGCCGCGACCTTCCCGCATTCCCACAATGAGATGCTGTTCATGATGGTGCGCCTGGGCAGTATGGGCGCATTGGCCCTGCTGGCCATCTATCTGGTGCCGCTATGGATGTTTGCACGCCAGTGCCGCCATGCTGATCGCGAGATCCGCAGTAGTGCAGCCATGGGCTTGTCGCTGGTAGCCGGTTTCATGGTG
The DNA here is from genome assembly GCF_013359625.1 of Herbaspirillum sp. C9C3. NCBI lineage: Bacteria > Pseudomonadati > Pseudomonadota > Betaproteobacteria > Burkholderiales > Oxalobacteraceae > Herbaspirillum > Herbaspirillum sp. C9C3. The sequence goes on along the minus strand of NZ_JABFMQ010000012.1, from coordinate 71,769 downwards.
CTGGGGTTGGTGGACGTGGTCTTCCTGTGGTGGGAATGCTATCCCTTCTACGGCATCGGCATAGCCTACTGCCTGACTTGCATCCTCAAACGCCAGCAGCAGTTGCAAGCGAACGCCTGAGTGATTGCACTGAGAGGGAGCTCAGGCTCCCGCCTTCTTTTCCTCGACCCAGCGTGAGACCACAGCGAGCACCTGGTCCGGGGTGATCTTGCGCATGCAGTCGCAGGTCATGATGCGTAGTTTCTCGCAGCCAGTGCAAGGCGCCTGGTCTGTGCACAGATTGCTGGCGCGCTTGCCCAAGGCCGCCCAGCGTCCCGGATGCATGGGGCGGGTCGGCGGAAACAGGCCCAGTGTACGCTGGCCGATGGCCGCCGACAGGTGCAGCGGACCGGTACCACTGGCGATCAATCCATCGGCCTGCGCAATGAATTGGGTCAGTCGCGCCAGGCTCATGCTGCCGCAGGTATTGATGACATTTGGCAGGGCCAGCAGGGCAACCGCATTCTGCTGCAGCCATTCGCCTTCGCCGGCGCTGCCGGTCAGCCAGATCTGCACTCCGGGATGCTGCCCCAGCGTGTGAGCCAGCGCAATGTAGTAATCCACCGGCCACTCGCGGCCATGCCCGTTGGACTTGGCGTGCAGGATCAGGTTGAAGCGGTAAGGCGCAAAACCGGCCGCGATCTCGGCATCGTGCGGCACGGTGAAATGGTAATGGTCGGGAATCTCTTGGCGGTTCGGAATGTGGTTGTCGCCATAGGGCCGCAGGAACTCGAAATTGATCTGCGACTCGTGGTTCTCCGACAGACCCTTGCTGAAGCGTACCCGGTCATTGCAGTAGATTAGCTGGTACACCTTCTGGCGTGCATTGCCGATACGGTGTTTCACGCGCGCCAAAAAAGCGGCTTTGGCAAGTTCACGGTTGGGCTGGGCCAGAATCACGGTATCGATGTCGCTGCCGCGCAGGAAGCCGTAAAGATCATCGGCCACCTCTTCTTCTTCCACCACTTCATCGATGTCGTTGCAATAGCGCACCACGTCGGCCGCATAGCGGCGACACAGCAGGCTGATCTTCACGCCCGGATTGAGTTGCCTCAGGCGCGCTGCCATGGGCAGGGTCAGCACGATGTCGCCGATGTTGTCGGTGCGACTGATGAGAATATGCTTGCTGGTGATCGGCATGACGAAAGCGTGTAATTCTGTTCTTCTGGTTGATCAAAGTATGCGTAGGAGCCCTGCAGTGATCAGCGGGCGCGGCGTTTGCGCAGGTAGCGCAGATACCACTTCAGGCTTTCCAGCGGGCGTCCCTGCCGGTACATGAAGCGCGAGTGCATGCGCAGCTCCTTGGTATTGCGCGGCGCCTGGTCCAGCGCCATATCGGCCCAGGGCGAGATATCCAAGTAGCGCCGGAATAGCGTGCAGGCTTCGTGCCGACTCCATGCCGCCCAAGGCTTCACGGCACCGGCGAAGTGCACGAAGATGGCCTTGCCTACGGGCTTGAGGGCGAACTTGTTCACGTTCAGGTCGTGGATCAGGTCATACAGGTAGTTCCACTTCGGCGACAAATAGCGCGCGCGGCCGTTAAGGACCATGTTGAGCGCATCCTGGTCAGGGAAGCGCATGTCGGTCTTGCTGTTGAGCAGTGCATCCAGGGTCTTGGACGTAATATCCTCCGCCAGCCATCTGGGGATATTGATGAAGATCACGCCGCCGTTGAAATATTCGTTGTGCGCCAGCCCCAGCGCTGCCACGCGACGCTGCAGCGTGACCGGTGCATCCGGCACCACCACGGCGATCTCCTGAGCGATATCCATGTCCACCAGTTCATCGAGGCGGTTGAAGCAGAGGATATCGGCATCCAGGTAGAGCACCCGGTCGGTAAGCTTGGCCAGTACCGTGGGGATGACCAGGCGCGTGAAGATCGACAGCGAATAGTGGGAATGGCCGAGGAAATGCGAGAACTGGGCGAAGTCTTCCAGCCTTAACTGATGCAACTCGGTCTTGACCCGATACATCGATTCCAGTTGCTTCAGGCGCCGCTGATGGTCTTCCGACACCTCGAAGGCCAGCACGTGGAAGGTGAAATGCTGGTCCGGATTATTGGCCACGATGGAGGCGATGGTGCCGCCCATGGCGCGGAAATAATTGTTGTCGACGCAAAAGGCGATATGGAAGGACGGCTTGCCATTCTCCGGTACCGCCATGATCTCTTGTTGGGTGGGGACGTTCATCAGATGGCTTTCATGACTTGTTCGACAGTCACCGCCTTGACCCAGTCGCGGCGGCCGGGCGCGGTGATGACGGTGCTATGGTCGCGGTCGACCGGCACCCACTCCGGATTCTTCTGGCGCATCAGGGCGATGACCGGTACCCGTACCGCATTGGCCAGGTGCATCACCGCCGTCTCCACCGAGATGATCAGATCGCAACAGGCGAGCATGGCCGGCAGCTGGAAGAAGTTTTCTTCGGCACTGAAGAGCTGGGTGCGCTGCAGGCCGTAACGGCCGATCACCTCGCGCGCATGGGCCAGTTCCTGCGGTACGGCGTTGACGATGAAGCAGGCATCTTCCCAGCCGGCGCGCGCCTGCATGGCCTGGATCAATGCGGCTACATGTTCCAGCGGCCAGCAGCGTTTCCTGGTCTTGGCATAGGGATTGATGAAGACCAGCTTGCCCTTGCGCGGCGTGAACTGCCACGCCTCCAGCTGGTCTTGCACGTACTGGTGCCACTGCGCCGGGATATCGACAAAGGGGAAGCGTGCTGCGCCGCTGACGTCCAAGCCACTGAGCTGCTGGAACCAGTGCGCATAGACATCGCTGATGTGATGCTCCGGCGTGGCACTGCGATAGGGGGGCATGGCGGCATCGAGCTTGCGATACGCCAGCAGATGATGCGGCTGGAACAGCTTGACTGATTTCTTCATGCCCACCACCCAGCCTTCGGGGCTGATCTCGCGCGCCAGTGCTGCATACAGGTGCGGACGCAGGGTGGCCAGCGAGACCACGATGGGATAGTCCTCGCGGCGCGCCTCGGCGATGGATTCGCGATAGAGCTCAGGGCTGTAGGTGCGGGTATAGACCTTGGCGAAGAAGGGGCAGGCGGCGGTCCAGTCGTACAGGGCGTATTTCTTCAGGTGCGGCCACTGGCTTGCATCGGCCGTGCGCCTTACTTCGTCCACCCACAGATGGATCTTCATATGCGGGTTCTGCGCGGCAAAGCCCTTGAAGAAGTTCTGCAGGTAAGTGAAATCTCCCAGGGCCAGGTGGGCGATGAAAAGGATCTTGTCCGACTTCTGCAGCAGTTCTGCCGGGATCAGGGTGTCGTGTTGGTGCATGGTCAGGCGGAGGCTTCCTGTTGCTGGGAGAACTGCAGGCGGTACAGGTTGGCATATACGCCTTCCTTTTGCAGCAGCTCCTGATGGTTGCCAATCTCGGCGATCTGTCCATGCGAGAGCACCACGATGCGGTCGGCGCGTTCGATGGTGGACAGACGGTGGGCGATGACGAAGGTGGTGCGGCCCTGCATGAGCCGGTCCAGTGCGGCCTGTACCGCGCGTTCGGATTCGGTATCCAGGGCCGAGGTGGCCTCGTCCAGGATCAGGATGGGCGCATCCTTGTAGATGGCACGGGCAATGGCTACGCGCTGGCGCTGCCCGCCGGACAGGCGCGAGCCATTGTCGCCGATGCGGGTCTGCAGCCCGTCAGCCAGGCCCGCCACCACGTCGATCAGGTGCGCGGCTTCCACGGCTGCCTCTACGCGCGCCGGGTCCGGCTGGGGATCACCATAGGCGATGTTGGCCGCGAGGGTGTCGTCGAAGAGCACCGTGTTCTGGTTCACCATGGCGATCTGCTGGCGCAGGCTGAGCAGGGAGATGGTTTCGATGGGACGCCCATCGAGCAGGATCTCGCCGGATGTAGCCGAGTAAAAGCCAGGTACCAGGCTCACCAGGGTGGACTTGCCGCCCCCGGACATGCCCACGAAGGCGATGGTTTCACCGGCCTCGACGTGCAGGTTGATGTTCTTGAGCGCCAGTTGTTCGTGGCCGGGATAGGCGAAGCTGACATCGACGAAATCGAGCTGGCCGGTCGCGCGCCGGGGCAGGGCTTGGCCTGTTGTGCGTTCGGTGGGTTTGTCGATGAGCTTGTAGACTTCTTCGGCAGCGGCCATGCCGCGTTGCAGGGGGCCGTTGATCTCGGCCAGTTGTTTGAGCGGGGCCAGCAGCATCAGCATGGCCGTGATGAAGGACACGAACCCGCCCACGGTGATCTGGCCATTGCCGGACTGGATCAGCGCCATGACGATGACCACGGCCACTGCGGTGGCGGTCATGAGCTGGGTGATCGGCACCGTCGAGGAAAACGCAGCCGTCATGCGCATGGTATAGCTGCGCAGGTTCTCGGCGCGACGGTTGAAGCGTTCCTTCTCGTAGTCCTGGCCGCCGAAGATCTTGATGACTTGCTGGGCGCGCGTGGTTTCCTCGATCACCTGGGTCATCTCGGCATTGACCGCCAGCGAGTCGCGATTGAGTTTTTTCAGGCGCTTGCCGGTGGTACGCACCACGATGGTCACCAGCGGCAGCAGTACCAGGGTGACGATGGTCAGTACCCAGTTCAGGTACAGCAGCCAGGCCAGCAGACCCAGTACCGTCAGGGCCGAGCGCAGGATGGAGGTAAACACCTTGGTCACCATGTCGATGATCTGCTGCACCTCGAACATCATGGAATTGATGACCTTGCCCACCGTATTGGTGGCATAGAACTGTACCGGCAGGTCCAGCATGCGGGCGAACATCTGGCGCCGCAGTTCATTGAGGATGCGGGTGGAGACCCAGGTCATCATGTAAGAGCTGGTAAAGGTGGCGATACCGCGGATGAAGAAGATGCCGATCACCGCCGCCGGCACCAGCCACAGCGAAAAGGCCGGCTTGCCCACGAAGCCCTTGTCCAGCAGCACCTGGAAGATATAGGGCACCACCGGCTCGGTGGCCGCCGTGACGATCATGGCAATGAAGGCGATCGCCAGCCGCTTCTTGTAGGGCCAGTGCAGGGCAGCCAGGCGTTTCATGTTGTTGGACAGCATCGGGGATCCTTGCTTGCAGGTAAGGCAGGTAACGAAAAAAGAGAGATTATGCCGTGTTCGCCGTGCCGACAGGCTGTTGCTGCGACAGTGACCACAAGATCGCGATCAGGAAGCCCAGCATCATGACGCCATTGTTGTGCGTCAGGAACGCCTGAGTCAGGCCGAACACCAAGTAGCTAAGCATGAGCATCACGCCCGCAGCCGACGCCAGCCGGACCTCCCGGTTTGCCGACCGACGCAGGCGGGCGGCAAACAGGCCCAGCGGCACCAGAAACAGTGCCGTCACCGTCAGCAGTCCAGGCAGGCCGTACTTGACCAAGGCATCGACGTATTCATTGTGCAGATGGGTGTGTTCCTGGATCGAGGGCGAGGCAAGACCATCGCGCACCATCTGTGCCTTGGCCTGCATCATGCCTTCCTTGCCCCAGCCCAGCAGCAGATGCTGCGGGGCCAGCTGCAGGCCCACGCGCAGCATTTCCAGGCGGGCCCCCACCGACGAATCAGCATTGGCGCTGCGAGCGTATTGATCCGCTTCGGTAACGGCCAGACGCATGCGCGCTGTCAGCGGGGAATTGGGTAGCAGAGCCAGCAACGCGATGGTAACCAAGGCGCTTGTCGCCAGTTTGAGCATGAGCCGGCCCTGGCCGGCGCGTAGCAGCAGCCAGCCTGCCACCAGGGCGCAGAAGGGTAGTGCCAGCCAGCTGCCACGGCTGCCGCTCAACAGGCAGGCTGCCAGGCCCAGCAGCACGCCGGCGGCGTGCAGGAGCTTCCAGGGCAGACTCTGGCGCAACTGGATGGCCCGCGCCAGAGCACAGGCCGCCAGCATGGCCAGCAGGACGCTGATGTTGCCGTACTGGATGGGATTGGTGCTGCCGCCGGGACGCTCCAGCGCCAACACCAACCATTGCCAAAGACTGAGAAGGCCCGCGCCAATCGCCCCCACGGCAGCGCCATTCCACAGGGCAGCAGCTTGCAGTGGGAAGGCGCGCAAGAGCAACAGGGCCGGAATGGCCAGCAGGAAGCGCAGGGGGGCGTCGTACTCACGGCCGGGCGCTTGATGCGCCAGGTTGAGCACCATATGCACCCCGAAATAACCGGCCAGCACCGCCATCAGCAGCCAGTCGTCGCGCTCCAGCCGTGCGCGCCGTGCGTTCGGACGAAACAGCACGACAGCACCCAGTACCAGCATGGCTGCACCCAGCGAGAAGCCGCTTGCGATGACCAGGGAGATTGCCAACAGGAGGAAGACTGCGAAGGAGTTATAGATGGGCATGGAAAAGCACGAAAGCACCGGCAACCGGCCGCGAAGTGCGCATTGTAATCCATGCGCTGCGGCCGTCGGCTGGCGGGGCAATTACATCAGGATGATGTCGTACTGCTCTTGCTGATAATCACTCTGCACCTGCAACGACACCGGCTTGCCGATGAAGTCCCCCAGCATGGCCAGGTGCTGCGATTCCTCTTCCAGGAACATGTCCACCACCACCTGCGAGGCCAGGATGCGGAATTCGCGCGGATTGAACTGCTTGGCCTCACGCATGACCTCGCGCAGGATCTCGTAGCACACCGTGCGCGGCGTCTTGACCTGGCCGCGCCCCTTGCAGGCCGGGCAGGTCTCGCAGAGGATATGGGCCAGCGATTCGCGGGTGCGCTTGCGAGTCATTTCCACCAGCCCCAGGGTGGAAAAGCCCGATACCGAGATCTTGGTGCGGTCGCGCTGCAGCGCCTTGCCCAGTTCGGCCAGCACGGCCTGGCGGTGCTCGGCGCTCTCCATGTCGATGAAGTCCAGGATGATGATGCCCCCCAGGTTGCGCAGCCGCAGCTGGCGGGCAATGGCATGCGCCGCTTCGAGATTGGTCTTGAAGATGGTGTCATCGAAGTTGCGACCGTTGACGAAGCTGCCCGTGTTCACGTCGATGGTGGTCATCGCTTCGGTCTGGTCAACGATCAGGTAGCCGCCCGACTTCAGGTCCACCCGGCGACCCAGGGCTCGCTCGATTTCCTCTTCCACGCCGTACAGGTCGAACAGCGGCCGCTCGCCGCGATAGTGCATCAGCTTGGGCAGCACCGAGGGCGTGTAGATGGCGCCGAACTCCTGCAGCATGTGGAAGTTCTCGCGCGAATCGACCTGGATGGTAGCGGTCTGGTCGGAAACGAAGTCGCGCAGCACCCGCTGCGCCAGCGACAGGTCCTGATGCAGCAGCGTCGGTGCCGGTTTGGTCTTGGCCTGTTTGATGATGGTGGCCCAGGTGGTGCGCAGGTATTCCACATCCATCTGCAGGTCGGAGTCGGACGCATCCTCGGCCATGGTGCGGATGATGAAGCCGCCTTTTTCTTCCGGCGGCAACAGCGCCTGCACCTTGCTGCGCAGGAGTTCGCGCTCGGCTTCGTTCTCGATGCGCTGGGAGATGCCGATGTGCTTGTCCTGCGGCAGATAGACCAGCATGCGCCCGGCAATGGAGATCTGCGTCGACAGCCGTGCCCCCTTGGTGCCGATGGGGTCCTTGATGACCTGCACCGTGATGGTCTGGCCATCGTGCAGCAGTTTCTCGATGGGAATGGCCGGCGCATTCTGACCATCGTGCGGACGGGCCTCCCAGATGTCGGCCACATGCAGGAACGCCGCACGCTCCAGGCCGATATCGATGAAGGCCGACTGCATGCCCGGCAGCACCCGTACCACCTTGCCCAGGTAGATGTTGCCGGCCAGGCCGCGCGAGAGGGTACGTTCGATGTGCAGTTCCTGCACGGCGCCTTGCAGGATCAGCGCCACGCGCGTCTCCTGCGGCGTGATGTTGATGAGGATGTCTTCGCTCATAGGATGCGCACGCCCGCTTGTTGTAATAGTTGAGCCGTCTCGAAGAGCGGCAGTCCCATGATACCGGAATGACTGCCCACGATATGACTGATGAACACCGAGGCCAGGCCCTGGATGCCATAGGCGCCGGCCTTGTCGTAGGGTTCCACCGTATTGCAGTAGGCAGCGATGGCCTGCTCGGTGAGCGGCGCGAAGCTGACGTCGGATTGCTGCACGATCTGCCAGACGTCGGTGTCCAGCCCGTGCGTCACGCCCACGGCCACGCTGGTCAAGACCTGATGCGTGCGGCCGGAGAGCAGGGTGATCATGCGCACGGCTTCATCGTGATCGGCCGGCTTGCCCAGGATCATGTCATCGACCACCACGGTGGTATCGGCCGAGAGCAGCGGGCGGTGCGGCAACTGGCGCAGGATCATGGTCTGCTGGGCGCTGTCGAGCTTGGCGCGGGTAACGCGGGCGACATAGTCCAGCGGGGCTTCGCCGGGCAGGACACTCTCGTCGACTTCCTTGTCCGAGAGCAGCAGTTCGAAATCGATGCCGATCTGGCGCAGCAGTTCGCGACGGCGCGGGCTTTTTGAGGCGAGGTAGATTTTGTGGTCCGCTTGTTTCATTGAGCCAGGGATGTCAAGAGCCGGTACCGGAAGGCCGGAAGCCGGCGGTGGACGCCGTCAGGCGCGGTGATACGGATGGTTCTGGGTGATCGACCAGGCGCGGTACAACTGCTCGGCCAGCATCACCCGCACCATGCCATGCGGCAAGGTCATGCTGGAGATGCGGATGAGCGTGTCGGCGCCGGCCTTGAAGCCGGGATCGAGCCCGTCAGCCCCGCCGATGACGAAGGCCACGTCGCGCCCGTCCTGCTGCCACTGCACCAGCTGCTGCGACAACTGCACCGAGGTCCAGTCGCGCCCGCGCTCGTCCAGCGCAATCACGCGCGCGCCCTTGGGCAGCGCCGCTTCGATCTTCTCGCGCTCCTGCGCCATCACGGTTTCCGCCGTGCGGCTGCCGGAACGTTCGACGGGTTTGATTTCCTTGAGGATGATCCGGCATTCCGGTGGCATGCGCTTGGCATACTCCTGGAAGCCGGTTTCTATCCACGCCGGCATCTTGTGGCCGACGGCCGCGATGACCAGCTGCATCAAGCCTTGCTGGAACGCTTGGCGGCCGGCTTCTTGGCGGTCTCGCTCTTGGCCGGTGCCACACGCACGGTCTTGCCGGTCGGGGTCTTGGGCGCTGCCGCCTTGCGAGGGCTGGCGGCCTTGCTCGTGGTGGTCTTGCTGCCGGCCGCGGTGCCACGGGTCGTGGTGGTCTTGGCCGCCGTGGTCTTGGTGCCGGTGGTGCGGGTGGTGCGGGTCGTGCCGGCAGCGGCGCGGGTGCCGGTGGTGGCCGAGGTGGTACGGGGCTTGCGCGCCGGCTTCTTCGGTGCGTCCTCGTCGTCGTCCAGGGCCTGGCTGGCTTCGACCGCTTCGGCCTGGGCGCGGGTACGACGGGTCTTGGGGGCCGGGGTATCTTCGGCGGCGCGCTTGGCGGCGGCCGAGGTGCCGGTGCGCTTGGCCGCGCCCAGCTTGACTTCCTTGTCGCCCCAGATTTCTTCCAGACGGTAGTAGGTGCGGATGGCCGGCTGCATGATGTGCACGATCATGTCACCCAGGTCGACCAGCACCCATTCACCGGTGTCCTCGCCTTCAACGCTGACGACGTTGCCGCCCTTGGCCTTGACCTTGTCGCGCACCGAGGCGGCCAGCGCCTTGGTCTGACGGTTCGAGGTACCGGAGGCAATGGCCACGCGGTCGAACAGGCTGGTCAGGTGCGAGGTGTCGAAGATGCGGATTTCTTGGGCCTTGACGTCTTCCAGGGCGTCCACGACCAGGGTTTGCAGTTTTTTGATGTCCATTATTGAGTTCGGTACAGATGTTGTTGTTCGATATAGTCTAGCACCCTGCCCGGAATCAGCGAATCGGGTCGGGTGCCGCGTTGCAGCTGGGCACGGATTTCAGTCGACGAGATATCGACCGCCAGCCCGAGGGCCAGGTAGCCGTATCCGTGCGGGGTGCTGCGGATCTCTTGCGGCGCAGCGTTGCGTCGCTTGAATTCTTCTCTCACGGCCGGCGGCACGTGCGTGTCGGCCAGCGCGAAGCCAGGCCGCGAGGCGGCGCACAGGTGCGCCAGGTCAAACAGTTCCTGCCAGTGCTGCCAGGTGTCCAGATGCTGGAGCTGATCCGCGCCCATCAGGAACACGATGGACACCTCCGGTCCCAGTTCGGCCCGCAGGGCGCGCAGGGTATCGATGGTATAGGTCGCGCTGGCGCGACGGATTTCCTGCTCATCGATGACGACCGGTACCTGCTGGCGATCGAAGGCCCGCCGCACCATTTCCACACGATCGGCCGCGGCGGCCTGCAAGCCGTGCTTCTGCCACGGATTGCCGGTGGGGATGACGCGCAGCTCGTCGGGCTGCAGCAACTGCACGAAATGCTCGGCCAGCAGGACATGGCCATTGTGCACCGGATCGAAGCTGCCGCCGAGCACGGCGATGCAGCGCTGCGCCGCAGGCGGCGCCATTACAGCCATTCCTTGTGCACCAGGAAGTCGGCATACAGCGCCGCTTCCGCACTGCCCGGCTCGGGATGCCAGTCATAGCGCCACTTTACCAGCGGCGGCATCGACATCAGGATGGATTCGGTCCGGCCACCGGATTGCAGCCCGAACAGCGTGCCCCGGTCGAAGACCAGGTTGAATTCCACATAGCGTCCCCGGCGATAGGCCTGGAAGTCGCGCTCACGTTCACCATAGGGCGTATCGCGGCGCGCCGCTACGATGGGCAAGTAGGCGTCCAGGAAGGCATCACCGACGCTGCGCTGCAGGGCAAAGGCTTGCTCGAAGGGCAGGGCGTTGAAGTCATCGAAGAAAATGCCACCGACACCGCGCGGCTCCTTGCGGTGCTTCAGGTAGAAATAGTCATCGCACCACTTCTTGAAGCGCGGATACAGGTCCTCGCCATAGGGCTGCAGCGCAGCGCGGCAGGTGCGGTGGAAGTGGACTGCATCTTCCTTCACACCGTAGTAGGGCGTGAGGTCCATGCCGCCGCCGAACCACCAGACTGCTTCTTCGCCTTCCGCATGGGTGGTGAAGAAACGTACATTCATGTGCACCGTCGGCACGTAGGGATTGCGCGGATGCAGCACCAGCGACACGCCCATCGCCTCCCAGGCCCGGCCCGCCAGTTGCGGGCGGTTGGCCGCCGCCGAAGGCGGCAGGTTCTTGCCCATCACGTGCGAGAAGCCCACGCCGCCACGTTCGAGCAGGTTCCCTTCTTCCAGCAGGCGCGAGGTGCCGCCGCCACCTTCGGGGCGTTCCCACGAATCCGACAGGAAGGTCTTGCCATCGGCGGCTTCCAGGGCCGCGACGATGCGCTGTTGCAGGTCCTGCAGATAAGCCTTGACGGCGGCAGTGTTGGTGGAAGCGTTGGAATGGTGGGTCACGGCGGGTCGCTCTGATGCACGGTTACTGGACGGAAATGCGTTCCAACCCGCCATTGTACCTTGAGCGCCCCTGGCTGGGGCACCAAAAGCCGCTCCGTACGCCTTGCCGGGGCGGCCTTGTGGGGCATTGGCCTCAGTTTTGCGGCGGCTGTGTCGGCGCGATGTTGACCTGATAGGTCGCTGGTGCCGGCCAGCCTTCCTTCAGGCAGACCTCGGCGATGGCGTTCTGCACGTCGTTGTAGACCTGGCCGAAGTTGGGGGTGGGCGCATGCACGCGCAGAGCGATCAGGGTACCGGTGGCATTGAATTCCTGGATCACGATGCCAGGGGCCGGCGTCTGCAATACGTTGGGGATGGCCTTGATGCGCTCGGAGAGTTTGGCGATGGCCTCCTGCGGATCGACCCCGTAGGCAATCTGGCAACGCAGGTCGGTACGACGGGTGGCGTTGACGTTGTAGTTGATGATGTTTTCCGAGAACAGCTTGTTGTTGCCGATGATCACGCGCAGGTTGTTGTCGGTGGTGATGATGGTGGTCACCAGACCGATGTCGGAGACCGTGCCGGTCTGACCGGCGGCGGTGATGTAGTCGCCCACCTTGAAGGGCCGCAGCACCACCAGGAAGATGCCGGCCGCGAAGTTCGACAGCAGGCCCGACCAGGCCACACCCAGCGCCACGCCGACCGCGCCGATCATGGCGGCAAAGGAAGTGGTGGGGATGCCGCACACCTCCAGGATGCCCATCACCAGCAGCACGCGCAGGATCACGTGCATGGCCGAGCTGGCGTAGTTGATCAGGGTGGTCTCGAACTGGCGTGCCGTCAGCACGCGGCGCACGACCTTGGACAAGGTGTTGATGAACAGGCCGCCGACGATCCAGATGACGATGGCGGCGATCACCTTGAGCCCGAAGGGAACCAGGTAGAGGTTGATCAAAGTTTCAACATTGAGCAGGTGGTCTGGCATCGATATGTCCTTTTTTTCTCGGAATGCGGGTTGTGGCCGCGGCATGCTGCCCGCAAACGCCCGTCAGGCTTGGGCTGTGCGGACGCCATTTTTGTTGCAGCGCTGCGCACGCCTGCCAAATGAAATCCCCCGCAACACGCAGGGCGTTGCGGGGGATGGGGAGGGCATGCGGCCCGGCTTAGCGCTTCAAGGCGCGCCAGCCGATGTCGCGGCGCATCTGCGAACCGGCGAAGTGGATCAGGTCGGCGGCATCGTAGGCGTGTTTCTGCGCTACCTTGACGCTGTCCCCCAGGCCCACTACGCACAGCACGCGGCCGCCGTTGGTGGTCAGCTTGTCGCCGGTCAGGGTGGTGCCGGCGTGGAAGGTCACGCAATCGGGCGTTTCGGCCGGGATATCGGTGATCAGATCACCACGGCGCGGTTCTTCCGGATAGCCGTGCGCGGCCATGACCACGCCCAGTGCGGTGCGGCGGTCCCATTCCAGTTCGACCTTGTCCAGCGTGCCGGTGACGGCGTGTTCAAACACGGTCAGCAGATCGGTCTTCAGGCGCGCCATGATGGGCTGGGTTTCCGGATCGCCCATGCGGCAATTGAATTCCAGCGTCTTGGGATTGCCGTCGGCATCGATCATCAGGCCCGCATACAGGAAGCCTGAGAAGGGGATGCCATCCTTGGCCATGCCCTGCACGGTGGGTACGATGATTTCGCGCATCACGCGCGCATGCAGCGCCGGGGTGACGATGGGCGCGGGCGAATAGGCACCCATGCCGCCAGTGTTGGGACCCTGGTCATGATCCTGCAGGCGCTTGTGGTCCTGGCTGGTGGCCAGCGGCAGGATGTTCTTGCCGTCGACCATGACGATGAAGGAAGCTTCTTCACCGGCCAGGAATTGCTCGATCACCACGCGCGCACCGGCGTCGCCCAGCTTGTTGTCGGAGAGCATCATGTCCACGGCCGTATGCGCTTCTTCCAGCGTCATGGCAACCACCACGCCCTTGCCGGCGGCCAGGCCGTCGGCCTTGATGACGATGGGCGCGCCCTTTTGGGCGATGTAGTCATGCGCGGCGGCAACGTCCGAGAAGGTCTGGTATTCGGCGGTAGGGATCGCATGGCGCTGCATGAAGGACTTGGCGAAGTCCTTGGAGCTTTCAAGCTGGGCCGCTTCCTTGGTGGGGCCGAAGATCTTCAGGCCGCGGGCACGGAAGACGTTGACGATACCGGCAGCCAGCGGGCCTTCCGGACCGACCACGGTCAGTGCCACGTGCTCCTGCTCGACGAAGTCGGCCAGGGCCACGGGATCGGTGATGGCGATGTTCTGCAGGCGCTCGTCGAGCGCAGTGCCGCCATTGCCGGGAGCAACATAGACCGTCTGGATGCGCGGCGACTTGGCAATGGCCCAGGCCAGCGCATGTTCACGGCCACCGGAGCCAACAACTAGGATTTTCATGGGATAGGAAGATAAAAGTGGCGAATGGGGCGGAAAGGGGCGTGTTGTCCGAATCGGTTCAATTCAGGTGAATTATTCTTCGATCACGGCATTGGTATAGAGCTCCTGGGTATCGTCCAGGTTCTCCAGCGCATCCAGCAGTTTCTGCATCCTGACGCCATCCTCGCCGGCGAACACGGTTTCGGTGGAGGGCTTCATGGTGATCTCGGCGACTTCGGCCTTGAAGCCGGCCGCTTCCATGGCGGACTTGACGGCTGCGAAGTCGTTGGGGGCGGTCAGCACTTCGATGCCGCCTTCGTCGTCGGTGATGACGTCTTCGGCACCGGCTTCCAGCGCCGCTTCCATGACCGCATTCTCATCGGTGCCGGGCGCATACATCAGCTGGCCGCAGTGCTTGAAGAGAAAGGCCACCGAACCTTCGGTCCCCATGTTACCGCCGAACTTGGAGAAGGCGTGACGCACTTCGGCCACGGTACGGACGCGGTTGTCGGTCATGCAGTCGACGATGATGGCCGCACCGTTGATGCCATAACCTTCATAGCGCACTTCTTCATAGTTCACGCCATCCAGGGCGCCGGTGCCGCGCTGGATGGCGCGGGTCACGTTGTCCTTGGGCATGTTGGCGTCGGAGGCGCGGTCCACGGCCAGGCGCAGGCGCGGGTTGGTGTCCGGATCGCCTCCGCCCATGCGGGCGGCGACGGTGATTTCCTTGATCAGACGGGTCCAGACGCGACCGCGCTTTTCGTCCTGACGGCCTTTACGATGCTGAATATTGGCCCATTTGCTGTGTCCAGCCATGTTCAATCTTTCCTGCGAGAGAGTGAGGCCAGAACCGCCCCGCCTGCCCAGACCGCGCTCCGGGGCGCCTCGGCAAGACCGTGGGGCGCAGGTGACGCATCGCTGCAGAAGGGGACCGGCGCAGGCAGGACCGATAATACATTTCCTGGCGCCATGTTCTGACTATAATCGGGCGGGCATTTTACCATATCGCCACCCCATCATTTTTGCCTTCGAGGCCGAGCCGACATGATTAATCCGCTTCCGATCGCCACCCATTCAGGGGTGCAGCTGTGCCTGCTGCCGCAACTGGCCAACCGCCACGGCTGCATCACCGGCGCCACCGGCACCGGCAAGACCGTCACCCTGCAGGTGCTGGCCCAGGCCTTGTCCGACATCGGCGTGCCAGTCTTCATGGCGGACGTCAAGGGTGACCTCTCCGGTCTGGGCAAGGCCGGCAGCAACTCGCCCAAGACCAGCGCGCGCCTGGCCCAGCTGGGCCTGCCCGAGCCCGCCTGGGCCGCCGCGCCGGTAGCCTTCTGGGACGTCTATGGCGAGCAGGGTCATCCGGTGCGCGCCACCGTTTCCGACATGGGACCGCTGATGCTGGCCCGCATGCTCAACCTGAACGACACCCAGCAGGGCGTGCTGCAACTGGTCTTCAAGATTGCCGATGATCACGGCCTCTTGCTGCTCGATACCAAGGACCTGCGCGCCATGCTGCAGCATGTGGGCGAGAACGCGGCGCAGTTCAAGACCGAATACGGCAACATTTCGGCCGCCAGCGTGGGCGCCATCCAGCGCGGCCTGATCGCCATCGATGAACAGGGTGGCGACCGCTTCTTCGGCGAACCGATGTTGAACATCGAGGACTGGATGCAGACCGATGCGCAAGGTCGCGGCGTCATCAACATCCTCGCCGCCGACAAGCTCATGAACGCGCCGCGCCTGTATTCCACCTTCCTGCTGTGGATGCTCTCGGAGCTCTTCGAGCACCTGCCCGAGGTGGGTGACCTGGACCAGCCCAAGATGGCCTTCTTCTTCGACGAGGCGCACCTGCTCTTCGATGAAGCCCCCAAGCCGCTCCTGCAGAAGATCGAGCAGGTGGTGCGCCTGATCCGCTCCAAGGGCGTGGGCATCTATTTCGTGACCCAGAATCCGCTGGACATCCCCGACACCGTACTGGGCCAGTTGGGCAACCGCGTACAGCACGCCCTGCGCGCCTACACACCGCGCGACCAGAAGGCGGTGCAGGCCGCCGCCGAGACCTTCCGTCCCAATCCCATGGTCAACACCGCCCAGGCCATCACCGAACTGGGGGTGGGCGAGGCCCTGGTGTCCTTCCTGGACGAGAAGGGCCGGCCCAACATGGTCGAACGCGGCTACGTGCTGACACCGGCCTCGCAGATCGGTCCGCTCAGCGACCCGGAGCGGCGTGCCCTGATCGCGTCCTCGCTGGTGGCCGGTGTCTACGAACAGGCCATTGACCGCGAATCGGCCTATGAACGCCTGAAAGGCCGTGCCGTGCAGCAACCGCAGTCCGCCCCGGCCCCGGTCCCGCAAGAAGCCCCGGCCCCGGTGGATGACAACGCCTGGGGCGCTTCGGCCGGCCGCACTGCACCGGCCCCGGCCAGCACTTCGCGTCCCGGCGGCGGTACGCGCATGCCGCCACCCGGGCCGCAACCATCGCCGGCACCGTCACAAGGCCAGAGCGGCGGCCTGGGGGATCTGCTCAAGGATGCCGCCGGCGGCATCTTCGGTAGCGGCAGTGGCAGCCGCCGCAGCGATTCGCCCTTGCAGGCCATGGTCAAGTCGGCCGCGCGCAGCATCGGTTCGCAGGTTGGCCGTGAACTCATTCGCGGCGTGCTCGGCACCCTGATGAAGAAACGCTGATCCGCCACCGCCCGCGCTGTCCGGACATCCGTACGGCGCGCGGGCAGCCCAGGGTTTACAATCGCGGCCATGACTGCCGCTCCCTCCCCCGTCCATTCCACCCCGCGCCAGGCCTTCCTGGGCGGCTTGCTGCTGGCCATCGTCGGCGCCATTTTCTTTTCCGCCAAGGCCATCGTGGCCAAGCTGATGTACCGCTATCAGGTCGATGCGGTCATGGTGATCACCTTGCGCATGGTGTTTTCCTTCCCCATGTTTGCCGCCGTGGCACTGTGGAAGGCCCGCACCCAGCCGCCGCTGGCGCGCGCCGACGTCCTGCGCATCGTGGTGCTGGGCTTGATGGGCTATTACCTGTCGAGCTTCCTCGATTTCCTCGGGCTGCAATACATCTCCGCCGGGCTGGAACGGCTGATCCTGTTCCTCACCCCTTCCTTCGTGATGCTGATCGCTTTTTTCTTCTTCAAGCGCAAGGTCGGTGCGATCGAATGGGTCGCGCTGCTGGTGTCCTACTTCGGCACCGTGCTGGTGCTGCAGCATGACCTGCACACCGGCGGCAGCAACGTCCTCCTCGGCAGTGCCCTGGTGCTGGGCTCGGCCTTGAGCTATTCGATCTATCTGATTGCTTCCGGCGAGCTGGTCAGGCGGGTCGGGGCGGTGCGGCTGGTGGCCTATGCCATGTGCGTCTCCAGCGTGGCCTGCGTGATCCAGTTCTTCGTGTTGCGCGCTCCCTCTGATCTGGTCACGCAGGTGGCGGCGGTGTACCAGCTGTCCTTGTTCAACGCCGTGTTCTGCACCGTGCTGCCGGTGTTCCTGACCATGGTGGCGGTCTCTCGCATCGGCGCGCCCACTGCCGCCCAGGCCGGGCTGGTGGGGCCGGTGTCGACGCTGTTCATGGGCGCGGTCTTGCTGGATGAGCCCATCACCGGCATCCAGCTGGCCGGCACCGCCCTGGTGCTGGCCGGCATGTGGCTGCTGTCGCGCAAGAAGCGCTGAGGCGTTTTATACTGCCTCACAAAAGTGAATTTTCAGGCGCGAAACCGAGCACCAACCACCAACCAGGAGACCCAGATGGCAAAAGCAATCCGCATGAGCAAGACCGGCGGCCCCGAAGTGATGGAATACGTGGACGTGGAAGTGGGCGAGCCAGGCCCCGGTGAAGTCCGCATCCGCCACGCTGCCGTCGGCCTGAACTTCATCGATTGCTACTTCCGCTCCGGTCTCTATCCCCAGCCGCTGCCCGCCGGACTGGGGCAGGAAGGCGCCGGCACCATCGAAGCGGTGGGGCCGGGCGTGGCCGGTTTCCAGGTCGGCGACCGCGTGGCCTACGCGGGCCGCCCCAATGGAGCCTACTGCGAAGCGCGGGTGATGCCCGCTGACATCCTGGTCAAGCTGCCCGATGCCATCAGCTTCGATACCGCCGCCGCCATGATGCTGCAGGGCATGACCGTGCAATACCTGCTGCGCCAGACCTATGTCGTGCAGCCCGGCGAGACCATCCTGTTCCACGCCGCGGCCGGCGGTATCGGCTTGATAGCCTGCCAGTGGGCACGCGCGCTGGGTGTGAACCTGATCGGCACCGTCAGCAGCGACGAGAAGGCTGCGCTGGCCAAAGAACATGGCGCTGCCCACGTGATCAACTACAAGACCGAAAACTTCGTCGACCGCGTCAAGGAAATTACCGGCGGCAAGGGCGTCCCGGTGGTCTACGACTCCATCGGCAAGGACACCTTCACCGGCTCGCTGGATTGCCTGCGCCCGCGCGGCATGATGGTCAGCTTCGGCAATGCCTCCGGTCCGGTGGCGCCGTTCGGCGTGTCCGAACTGGCTTCCCGCGGCTCCTTGTTCCTGACCCGGCCTTCGCTGGGCAACTACATCGCCACCCGCGCCGAACTCGACGCCACCGCCGGTGACCTGTTCGACATGGTCGAGAGTGGCAAGATCAGCATCGAGATCAACCAGCGCTATGCCTTGAAGGATGTAGGCCAGGCGCATGCCGACCTGGAAGCGCGCAAGACCACCGGTTCGACCATCCTGATCCCCTGATGGCCGCCTGATTCATCCCGACTGACGCCAGCCACAAGAGGAAGCCCCATGGACCAGCCACCGCGCGAGCCCGGCCTCGACAACCCCATGGGGCATCCCCCCGAGCAGGCCACAGGCAACGACGGCTCGCCCAAGTTCGGGCGGCTGTTGGTCGTGCTGATCTGCGCGGTGCTCATGATCGTCTTCATCACCTTTGCCAGCGAAGCCTATTTCTCCTAGTTTTTTTACCGAATATCGAAATTATTCGGCATGGATCTCGCAAGTTATCGGTTTTTGCTCACGACTATGCGCAGATCGCGCATTTTTCTCCGTCTTGATCGTCAAATGCAGCCTTTGACGTTTGGGTGAGTTTCTTCACCCGAGCGCCTCCAGGGAGAACATTTTTGGCGGGAGAGGGAGATGGGAAGGAGCTGGCGTACGGTCGTCGTCCGGTGTGGCCGACTGGCCTTGGCATTGGCGTGGGCATGCGGCCTGCACGGGATGGCGGCAGCCGAGAACGGGGTCACTGCGCAAGAGATCGTCCTGGGCCAGTCCTCGCCCTTTACCGGGCCGGCCGCCGAGGTCGGCCGGGATTTTCAGGAAGGGGCGCGCAGCTATTTTGCCCAGGTCAATGCCCGCGGCGGCGTCCATGGCCGACGCGTGCGGCTGTTGAGTCTGGATGACGGCTACGATCCTGAACGCACCCTGGCCAATACCCAGCAACTGATCTGGCGCGACAAGGTCTTCGCGCTGTTCGGCTTTTCCGGCACGCCTACGGTCCTGGCGGCATTGCCGGCCATCCGCGAGGCCGGTATCCCGCTGATTGCGCCGCACACGGGCGCGGTCGCCCTGCGCGAGCCTTTCCATCGCCTGATCTTCCACGTACGCGCCAGCTACGCGCAGGAAACCGACTTCCTCCTGCGCCAGTTGCAAGGCAATGGACGGGTGAGGGTGGCGGTGTTCTACCAGAACGACGAGCTGGGCAAGAGCCTGCTGGAGAACCTGCGCCAGCGCGTGAGCGTCTACGGCCTGATCCTGGTGGGCAGCCGGTCCATCGAGCGCAACAGCGATGAGGTTTCGGCCGCGGCAGAAAAATTCATGCAGATGCGCCCCGATGTGGTGATCCAGGCGGTGTCGTATCGACCGGCGGCCGCGCTCATCACGCACATGCGCGCAGCGGGCTATCTGGGAGGTTTTTCCAATTACTCCTTCGTCGGCAGCCAGTCGCTGGCCGCGCGCCTGCAGCAGGCCGGTGTCGGCACCGAGATTACCCAGGTGGTGCCGTTCCCCAACAAGGCCAGACTGCCCATCGTCTATGAGTATCAGAAAGCCATGGACAGCAGCGCCTCGCGTGCGGGCTGCAACTTCATCGGTCTGGAGGGCTACATCGCTGCCCGCGTGCTGGTGGAGGGCCTGCGCCGCGCCGGTCCCCATCTCACGCGCGCCGGTCTGATCCGGGCGCTGGAGAGCATCACCCCGGCCAACTACGATGGTGGCGGTTTCAGTCTGCATTTCAGCCGCACCGATCACAGCGGTTCGGATTTCGTCGACCTGACCGCCATCGGCACGGGCGGGCGCTTCATCAATTGAGGGGCAGCGCGGCGGGCCAGCAGGCCGGGTCGGTGTTGGGCTACACTGTGGCGCTGCGCCCGGCGACCGGTCGGACGCCCCCGCCACCTTCATTGCAAGGACTTACCGTGACCGGCTCCCGTTCTCCTTCCCTGGCTGCGCCCCATTACTCGGGGGTGGCGCTGATGGCCGCCTGCAGCGCCGGCTTCCTGTGGGGCACCGGTGCCCTGGTGGTCAACATCCTGATCGCGCAATACGGTTTTGCTCCCGGCGACATCTCCTTCTGGCGCTTTGCGGTGGGTGCCGTCTTCCTGTGCCTGGTGTTCGGCACCCGCATCCATCTGCCGACCCTGCGTACGCTGCTGCTGCCCGTGCTGCTGGCCGGTACCACCATGGCGGGTTACGTGCTGTGCTGGTTCCTCGGGATAGAGCGCATCGGCGCGGCTATTCCCACCCTCATCGCTCTGTGCCTGCCGCCGGTGTTCTCCACCTTGATCGCGCTGCTGCGCGGGCAGGACAGGCTGGACTGGACGCTGGCGACCGTGCTGATCGCTGCCCTGGGCGGCACCGTGCTGATCGTGGCGCGGCACCAGAGCGCCGATACGGCGGGGTCGGGCCAGATGGATCTGATGATCGGCCTGCTCTGTTCGGTGGCCTCGGCGCTGCTCTATACCGGCTTCACGCTGGTCAGCGGACGGCTCTCCGCGGCCCTGGGGGCAGGGCCATCGGCCACCTGCCTGACCGTGGTGGCGGCCCTGGTGATGGGCCTGGCCAGCCTGGCCCGGCCGCTGCACTGGCCCAGCGGCCTGCCGCCGCAGGCCTGGTATCTCTACCTGGGCGTGGTCACGGCGGCCCTGGCGCTGCTGGTGTTCAGCTGGGGCGCCGCGCGCCTGACCCCTACGGCGCTGACCGTGGCCACGCTCATCGAGCCGCTCACCGCCGTGCTGCTGGCGGCCCTGCTGCTGGGGCAGACCCTGAGCCCCAGCCAGTGGCTGGGCGGCGCGCTGCTGCTGTTGAGCATCTGGGGACTTGGCAAGCGGCTGGGACGGCCGCCGCATGGCTGAGGACGATCAGTCCTCCGGCTGGCCGTTCTTGTCGACCTTGATGCGGATGTGCCGCGTCACCCCGCTGGGGCCGGGGAAGTCATCAAAGGCGGCGCGTACCATGGCAGGCATGGCCTCCGCCAATCCAGCGCGCTGGCCTTCGCTGTCCACCACCACATCGAACAGCTTCTTGCCGTCGCTGGCCTGGCTGATGCCGATCTGCAGCCGCCGCAGGAAGACCGGATAGCTGGTCGTCTGCATCGGTGCGCCATACCAGAAGGGATCGTAGAAGGGACCATAAGGCCCGTAGAAGCCGAACGGACGTGGTCCGAAGCGCCCCCAGCCCGGACCCGGACCATAGAAGAAGGGATCGTAGGCCGGCTGGCTCACCACCACCTGCCCGGTATTCATGCCGTAGCTGAAGCTGACCTGCAATTGCGCCGACTTCAGATCACGTGCCTCGGTAAATCCCAGGAACTGCAGCTCCTGGCGGATCAGGCCGGCATAGTTCTGATATTGCAGGTCGTTTTCCTGGTCCTTGGTCGGGGCGAAGGCATAGTCCTTCTGGTTGTCGCCGGGCGACCAGGCGTGGAAAGCGGTGACGTTGCTCTCGATGACCGAGGCGCAACCGGAGAGCAGCAAGCTGGCCGCTGCAAGAAGGGGGTAAAGCCAGCGTTTCATGAACGAACTCCATCAGAAAAAGGTCCGGCATCGAGTGCAAGGCCAGGATGCCATGGGCAGGGCGCTTGCGCGGCGATATGAAGCAAAAGGCAGAAAGCCGGGCCTGGTCAGACTCTGCGCGAGGCCATTTTGATCCCGGGCGGCGAGTGCTCGCCGCAAAGCCGCATGGCGCCTGCCCGGCGCATTCCGATGCGGGGCAAGTGCCGGTTTGGTCATTGTACTGGCCAGAGGGCGATATGAACCATGTTTCCCGCCGATGGTCCCTGAGGGAGGGCGGCGCAGCAATTCAGGCCGATTCCATTCGCGCAGTGCGGGATGATTGGTAAAATCGGGTTTTTGCTGCACCTGAATTGGCTTTCTGCTGTCTTAGCCTTCACCTTAGTCATCATTTTTGACCTCCATTTCCCTTCCCGGACAGGCCTCCATGCGCACCGATACGCCCCAGACGATCTACCGTAAAGACTACGCCGCTCCCAACTACCTGGCCGACACCGTCGAGATGGGTTTCGACCTTGATCCCGCCGACACCCGTGTCGCCACCCGCATTACCCTGACCCGCAACCCGGCCGCCCGCGGCCGCGACCTGGTGCTCTTCGGCGAAGAGCTGGAACTGGTGGCCCTGCGCCTGAACGGCAAGACGCTCTCGCAGGCCAAGGGCGATTTCCGCATCGCCGGTGGCGTGCTGACCATCCCCGCCGCCCCGGCCAAGGTGACGCTGGAGATCGAGACCCTGGTCCATCCGGACCGCAATACTTCGTTGATGGGCCTGTATGTGTCCAACGGCAATTTCTTCACCCAGTGCGAAGCCGAAGGTTTCCGCAAGATCACCTACTTCCCGGACCGTCCGGACGTGATGGCCAAATTCACCGTCATGCTGCGCGCCGACAAGGCCCGCTATCCGGTGCTGCTGTCCAACGGCAACCTGATCGAGCAGGGCGACCTGCCCGATGGCCGCCATTATGCCAAGTGGGAAGATCCGTTCAAGAAGCCCTCTTACCTGTTCGCCCTGGTGGCCGGCCAGTTGGTCTGCCAGGAAGAAACCGTGCGCCTGCATTCGGGCCGTGATGCGCTGCTGCAGGTGTGGGTGGAAGAGGGCAACCTCGACAAGACCCAGCACGCCATGGATTCGCTCAAGAACAGCATCACCTGGGACGTCGAACGCTTCGGCCTGGACCTCGACCTGGACCGCTTCATGATCGTCGCCGTCGGTGACTTCAACATGGGCGCCATGGAAAACAAGGGCTTGAACATCTTCAACACCAAGTACGTGCTGGCCAATCCGCGCATCGCCACCGATGTCGACTTCGCCAACATCGAAGCGGTGGTCGGCCACGAATATTTCCACAACTGGACCGGCAACCGCGTCACCTGCCGCGACTGGTTCCAGCTGTCGCTGAAGGAAGGCCTGACCGTCTTCCGCGACCAGGAATTCTCGGCCGACATGATCGGCAGCGACAGCGGCCGTGCCGTCAAGCGCATCGATGACGTACGCGTGCTGCGCCAGGCCCAGTTCCCGGAAGATGCCGGTCCGATGGCACACCCGGTGCGTCCTGACTCCTTCGTCGAAATCAACAATTTCTACACCGTCACCGTCTACGAAAAGGGCGCTGAGGTCGTGCGCATGTACCAGACCCTGCTGGGCCGCGATGGCTTCCGCAAGGGCATGGACCTGTACTTCAAGCGCCACGATGGCCAGGCCGTGACCTGCGACGATTTCCGCGCCGCCATGGCCGACGCCAATGGTCGCGACCTGTCGCAGTTCGAACGCTGGTACAGCCAGGCCGGCACGCCCCTGGTACAAGCCGCGGTCGACTACGATGCCAAGCGCAAGACCCTGACCCTGACGCTGGAACAAAGCTGCCCGGCCACGCCCGGCCAGAAGAAGAAACAGCCCTTCCACATCCCGGTGGCCGTGGGCCTGCTGGATGCGCAAGGCCGTGACCTGGCGCTGACGCTGCAAGGCGAGAAGAAGGCCGCTGCCACCACCCGCGTGCTGGAACTGACCAAGGCCAAACAGAGCTTCACCTTCATCAACGTCGAGGCAAAACCGGTGCCCTCGCTGCTGCGTGGTTTCTCCGCCCCGGTGGTCCTGCAATACGATTACAGCGATGCCGAACTGGCCTTCCTGATGGCGCATGACAGCGATGCCTTCAATCGTTGGGAAGCCGGCCAGCGCCTGGCCACGCGTCGCCTGTTGAATCTGACGGTGGCCGTGCAGGCCGCGCGCCAGTCCGGCCACGTGGTGGCGGTCGACACCGTGCTCAACAACATCGAGCACGATGGTGCCCTGGCTGAAGCCCTGCGTGCCACCCTCAAGGACGAGTCGCTGGACCCGGCCTTCCGCGAACTGGTACTGACCCTGCCGTCGGAGACCATGATCGCCGAACAGATGGAAGTCATCGACCCGCACGCCATCCACGTGGCGCGCCAGTTCCTGCGCCGCTCGCTGGCGCGCGAACTGCGTGAGGACCTGCTGGCGGTGTATCGCGCCCACCAGACCCCGGGCGCCTACAGCCCCGACGCCGCATCGGCCGGCCACCGTGCCTTGAAGAACGTGGCCCTGTCCTACCTGGCCGAGCTCGATGATGAAGAAGCCATGGCCCTGGCCCAGCAGCAGGACCAGGACGCCAACAACATGACCGACCGCCTGGCCGCGCTGTCGGCGGTCTTGAACAGCGCCGCCCCCGGCAAGAGCGAAGCGCTGCAGCGCTTCTATGCCGAGTTCGAACAGGAAGCCCTGGTCATCGACAAGTGGTTCACCCTGCAGGCCACGGCCCGCAATGCCGATGTGAACACCGTGCGGACATTGACCGAGCATCCGGCCTTCACGTTGAAGAACCCCAATCGCGCCCGCAGCCTGATCTTCAGCTTCTGCAACGGCAACCCCTCGGCCTTCCATGCGCTGGACGGCAATGGCTATGCCTTCTGGGCCGAACAGGTGATCGCCTTGAATGCCAGCAATCCGCAAGTGGCCGCTCGCCTGGCGCGCAGCCTGGACCGCTGGCGCAAGTACACTCCGGCGCTGCAGGAAAAGATGCGCCTGGCCCTGCAACAGGTTGCAGCCACGCCCAAACTCTCGCGCGACGTGGCCGAAGTCATCACCAAGGCCCTGGCCGATTGATCTGTCAGACAGATAAATGATCCCTCACTCATTCATCCGATTCATTAAATAAAAACCACTGCAAGGAAGACCACCATGAAACGCATCAGCCTCACGCAACACCTGATCGAGCAGCAGCGCCTGCACAACAAGATCCCGTCCGAGCTGCGCCTCTTGATCGAAGTCGTCGGCCGTGCCTGCAAGTCGATCTCGCATGCGGTTGGCAAGGGCGCGCTGGGCGAAGTGCTGGGCAGCGCCGGCAGCGAAAACGTACAGGGTGAAGTGCAGAAGAAGCTGGACGTGATCTCCAACGAGATCCTGCTGGAAGCCAATGAATGGGGCGGTCACCTGGCGGCCATGGCCTCGGAAGAAATGGAGACCATCCACCGCATCCCCAACCGCTACCCCAAGGGCGAATACCTGCTGATGTTCGATCCGCTGGACGGCTCCTCCAACATCGACGTCAACGTCTCCATCGGTACCATCTTCTCGGTGCTGAAGGCCCCGGAAGGCATGACCGAGCCGACCGAGCAGGACTTCATGCAGCCCGGCACCAAGCAGGTCGCCGCCGGCTATGCCGTCTATGGCCCGCAGACCGTGCTGGTGCTGACCACCGGCGACGGCGTGCACTGCTTCACCCTGGACCGCGAAATGGGCGCCTGGGTGCTGACCCAGAAGGACATCAAGATTCCCGAAGACACCAAGGAATTCGCCATCAACGCCTCCAACCAGCGTCACTGGTTCCCGCCGGTCACCCGCTACGTGGATGAAATGCTGGCCGGTTCCACCGGTGTGCGCGGCAAGGATTTCAACATGCGCTGGATCGCCTCCATGGTGGCCGACGTGCATCGCATCCTGAACCGCGGCGGCATCTTCATGTACCCGGCCGATGCGCGTGAGCCGGGCAAGCCGGGCAAGCTGCGCCTGATGTACGAAGCCAACCCGATGGCCTTCATCGTCGAGCAGGCCGGTGGCGCCGCCACCGACGGCCAGCAGCGCATCATGGACATCCAGCCGGAAAAGCTGCACCAGCGTGTGGCCGTGTTCCTGGGGTCGAAGAATGAAGTCGAGCGCGTGACCTCGTATCACAAGGAGTAAGTCTGCGGCGCGTGGTGCGCGCGTTGCAGACCATGCGCAAACCATGCCGCCCGGTATATGCCGGGCGGCATTTTTTCTGCCGGCGGCTCTGTCTATGTTCTGGCCAGCCTGACCTGGTTGCGTCCGCCATGCTTGGCGTCATAGAGCGCGGCATCGGCGCGGCCCAGCAGGTCTTGCGCCGTGCGTTCATCAGGCCGCAGCAATTCCATGGCGCAGACCCCGGCGCTGGCCGTCACCACGCCGGTTGGATTGCCGCGATGGGGCAGGTCCAGCGCCTGGATCTCGGCGCGGATTTTCTCGGCCACCTGCATGGCGCCGGCGGCATCGGTCTCGGGCAGCAGCATGACCATTTCCTCGCCGCCGTAGCGCGCGGCCAGGTCGCCCGGACGGCGCTGGCGCTGCTTGAGAACCTCCGCGATGCGGCGCAGGCATTCATCACCAGCCTGGTGGCCATAGAGGTCGTTGTACTGCTTGAAGAAATCCACATCGATCATGATCAGCGACAGCGCCGATCCGCTGCGCGCCGCGCGCCGGAACTCCGCTGCCAGCGTGGTATCGAGATGGCGTCGGTTGGCCAGGCCGGTCAGGCCATCCTGGTGCGCCAGCTGCTCCAGGCGCTGGTTGGCCTGGTGCAGTTCGCCCATGACTTGCAGCGCGCGGTCTTCGGCGACCAGGCGCAGTTCGATCTGGCCGATCAGGCGCCAGCCGAACACGGCGATGATGATCAGCAGCAGCAATACCGCCACGCCATAGACGATGGTCTGCTGGCGCCACGGGGCCAGGACTTCATCACGGGTGGAGGTCACCGTCACCAGCAGCGGGAAACCCTGCACCGGCTGCCAGGACACGTAGCGATCGATATCATCCAGCGGTGAATGCACCAGTGCGTGACCGCTGCCGGTACTGGCCAGCACCGGGCCGATGGCCGGATCGCGGCTCAGGTCAACGTCGACGAAGGCCGGATTGAAGGGCTGGCGCGTGAGTACCTTGCCGGGACGCAGCAGCAGCAGGATGGCGCTGTCGCGCCCGATCTCCACCGTCTGGTAGAGCGCATTGAAGTGATCCAGCCGCAAGGTCGCCAGCAGCAGTCCGGCGAAGCGGCCATCGGGATGATTCAGGCGGCGCGACATGGGGATGATCCACTGGTCGGTACTGCGGCTGAGCAAGGTCGGATGGATGTGCGGTTCGGGATCGTCGTGATCGCGCTGATAGATGAAGTACTCGCGGTCGGCATTGTTGGCATCGGCCGCGCGTGGCGGCGAGGAACTGGCGACCCGGTTGCCGTGCTCATCGAAGATGTAGAGCCCGTCGAGCTGCGGCATTTCGCTGGCCAGCCGGCGCAGGATGGGGCTCATGGCATGCAGCTGCGCGTGGTTGGTACCGGTCTCGTCGATGCGGTCGCTGATGTTGATCAGGGCGCCATGGGTGGCCTGGAACACGTCATAGGCATGGCGCGCCAGGGTGCGGGCGATGTTGCCCGAATAGATGCGGGTGTTGTCCAGCTGTACCATGCGTGCGGCCAGGCTTTGCCAGATGTGACCGGCAGCGATGGCCAGGCAGATCAGCACGACGAACAGCCGCGCCCGCCGCGCTACCGAATGGCGCGCTACCCGCCCTGCCTTTGCCAGCATTGGCCGCATGTAATGTCTCCCCCTCCTGCCGGTCTGCGCCCTCCCCAAAGACGACCGTGGCTGCCAGTATAAGGTCTGGCTCAGCCGTACTGGCCCCGATCAGTCCACGAAAAAGCCCTCAATTCATGCTCTGCACCGCAGGTCGGCGCATCAGCCTGACGCTGTGCAGGGCCGTCAGTACCACCGACAGCCAGATCGGCACATAGGTCCCCAGCTGCGTCAGTCGCAGGCTTTCGCCCAGCACCGCCATGGCCACCAGCACCAGCAGTACCGGTTCCACGTAGCCCAGGATGCCGAACAGGCCCATGGGCAACAGCTTGCCGGCTCGCAGGTAGCTGGTCAGGGCGATCATGCTCAGGATCCCCAGACCGGGCAGCAGCAGCCACATGGCCGGCGTGTGCAGGGTGGGCAGCGAGGCCGGGCTCATGATGAGGGCGACCAGCGACGGCAGCGCCAGCACCATCAGTTCCACCGCGAAGATGAGCATCGAATCCAGACGGATGCGCCGACGCAGGATGAAGTAGGGCGGATAGCCCAGCGCCACCGCCAGCGTCGGCCAGGAGAAGGCGCGCGTCATCCATAGTTCATGCGCCACGCCGATGCAGGCGCACAGCACCGCCAGGCGCTGCAGCAGGTCCATCTTCTCGCCATAGTGGAAGCGGCCCACCAGCACCATCGACAGGGGCAGCATGAAATAGCCCAGCGAGACTTCCAGCGCCCGGCCATTGACCGAGCCCCACAGGAAGAGCCATTGCTGCAAGCCCAGCAAGGCCGCCATGAGCAGCAGCAGGAGCACGCGCGAGGGACTGGCCAGCAGTTCGGCCATGGCCGCGCGCAGGCGCGGCAGTTCTCCGCGCCAGGCCAGCAGGCCGAGCACGCACAGCAGGGTAATGAGGATGCGCCAGGCAAAGATGTCCGTGCCATCCAGTGGCGCCAGCAGACGGGTATAGCCGGAGAGAAAGGCGAACAGGGAAGAGGCCAGCACGGACAAGCCGATGCCGCGGCCGACAAGTTGAGGATTCATCACGGGACCGGGTGTGTCCGGCGCAAGGAAGAGGCGCCGGCAAAAGCGCGATTCTACGGCATGCCGGGCCGGTCGGTGGCGTCCATGCAGAAAGCCCCGGTCGGGGCCGGGGCTTCGGGGGCGAGGCGAGAAGCGAGGATCATGCCCCCGGAGAGGTGCCCATCGGGCCATCCTTCAGTTCACGCGCGTAGTTGTTGGGACGACCATTGGGCACTTCATAGCTCTTGCGTTCGATGTACTGGCCGTTCTGGCCGCTTTCCTGCATGGCGGCCGGCGAGCTGGTCTGGTCGCCCTGGTAGTTGTAGTACTGCGACTGCGACGACGTCGAGTCATATTGCTGCTGCGGGCTGGCCTGCATGGAACTGCCGTCCTGATCATAGGACTGGGCATAGGCACCCGTGGCGAAGGTGGCAGCGGCCAGCACGGCGGCGGTGAGGAAGGTCTTGGTCATGGCTGTTCTCCTTTATCCTTGGTTGCGCATTCGATGCTGCCGAATGCAGTCGGGACTTCAGTGGCGGATCGGGGCTTGCTTGCATCCGCAGGGGGGCCTTCGTTTCCTGGAAGCAGGCGCGGCAGCTTGGCGGGTCGCCTGCATTGCGTGAAAACTTGGCTTCATCATAGGAATCCCGATGCAGCGCGGCAGTCGGAAAGGCCAGCATGTTCTTGTCGGACGATTCGCGCGCCTCTGACAGCGGGGCTGGAGCGGCACAGGCAAAACATGCCGGTTTCCGGATGGATGCAAAAGTGAATGTAGTTCACCTCATCAGTGAATGCGCCGCATCATTGAATAATTCAGGCTCCATTCGGATGCGAGCAGACCAGGTCCTTGCCTTCGCAGTGCCTGTCAGCGGGCCAGCTGACACGCGCCCCCGGTTTCGTTACAAGACGTATCGTTGCGTCATTGCCGCGCATCTCCGGGGCAGCACGGCGGCGCTGCTGCGCGAGCTTGTGTGAGGATGTGCTGAAGGCGCGCTGAAGGTGTGCTGCCGCCGAGATGATCGGATCGGGGCTTTGTTCTGTGGACAACCATGCTGCTTGATCTGCGACAGGTGACGGCCAGATCGCTGTGGCAAAAATGCGCTGCTCTCTCGCCACGCGCGAAATGCGTTTTGGCGTGGGGCGCAACCGGGGTTATGCTGAAGCGGACATGATTTGCTCGCACCGCCTGTTCAGGGCCGCGTGATGAAGCAGAAGAAAAGGGGGGGACCATGCACACACCATCCTGCGCCACGGCACTGGCCGTCTTTACGGTGCTCACTGCGCTCACGGCGCTGACCGCGCCGCTGACGGTGCAGGCGGCCGATTGCAGCAAGGTCGTCATCTCGGCTGATTCCGATTACGCGCCCTTGCACTGGTATGACGGCAAGCGGCTGACCGGGGCCAGCATCGAGATCGCCACCCGTGCCTTGAGTGCGCTCAACATCCCCTACGAGGTGCGCTACGTCGGCCCCTTCCATCGGGTACTCAAGGAAGCCGAGAGCGGCGAAGTGGCCATGGTGTCCTCGCTCAAGAACACGCCGGAGCGCCAGCAATATCTGGCCTTTGCCTCGGTGCCGCTGTTTGTCAATCCGATTGCGGTATTCGTGGCGCGCGACAAGCACTTCGCCTATGCGGGCTGGAAGGACCTGGTCGGCAAACGTGGCGCCATCACGCTGGGCAACCAGTTTGGTGGCGGCTTCGATGAATTCCTGCGCGACCATCTCACCATCGAGACGGCGCAAAAGTTTTACATGAATTTCACCAAGCTCGATTCAGGGCGGATCGACTATCTCATTACCGGTTACTACAACGGCATGATCTACCTGAACCAGACCGGCCAGACCGATCGCTTCATGCCCCTGCGCCCCTTCGTCAGCGAGAGCGACAATTACATCGCCATGAGCCGCGCCAGCCCCTGCGTGAAGCTGCTGCCCCGCATCAACGCCCAGCTGGAAGCCATGCAGAAGCGCGGTGAACTGCGCGCCGTACTGCAGAGCTTCGAAACCGATTTGCGCATCGACACCGCCAATCCCGCCGATGGTGACCGCGCCAGGTGAGGTGCGGTGCGTCGTTCTCGCTTTTCATCTTCCTTTCTCCATCCGGCGTGCGCCTCACGCGTGACTTATGGTGAGTAGCTGTGACTTCCGGTGACACATGAGGCCTGGCCGGCAGATTTATCTTTCTTTCAGGAACTCTCCCGGCTCTGCCTTGGTCTAGGAGTGGCTCGTATTTGTTTCGGGAACAGCGGGACGAAACGAGACAGTCGGAAATGCACAACAGAGCGGGTCGCCAAGCTTGGAATCCATGGAGAAAACCAGCCGACCTCAGTAACATCCCTCGACTGAAAAAAGTCGCAATGCAGCGACTTGACGGCGCAACGGAGCGTCTCGCGCGACAGCGCAGGTGGCCAATGATGGCCCTTCCTCCACTCCAACATCAACAACATCATGCGCGCCTGGATCAATCATCTCAATTACTCACGCAAGTTCGTCCTGATCGGCGCACTCGCTTTCTTGCTGTTCATCGTGCCCACCACCATCCTGGTGCGCGCCAACCTCAATGACCTGGCCACCGCCCAGCGCGAAGGCCTGGCCATTGCGCCCGGACGTGATCTGCTGTTGCTGCTCAAGCAAATGCAGCAGCATCGCGGACTGTCGGCCCTGTCTCTGGCCGATGGCGATGGTGCAGCGGCCGGTCGCGCGGAGCGCCAGAAGGAGGTCGATGCGAGTTTCGAACGTGTGCGCAGCGGTCTGCTGCCCTTGCAGGACAAGACCCTGAGCGCAGCACTGGACAGTCTGAATGCCGACTGGCGTACGCTGACGCAAAATATCGCGGCCAAGTCCATCAGCGGTGCACAGAGCAACCAGCAGCATGGGCAACTGATCAAGCGCGAGCTTGATCTTTTGAATGACCTGGCCAACAGCTCCGGCCTGGCGCTGGAAGCGGAGCCCGCCCTGTTCTATGTGCAGCGCGCGGTGATGTCCGAACTGCCGCAACTGACTGAGGCACTGGGCCAGGCACGTGCACTTGGCGCCGTGATCCTGGGACGCGGGCAGGCGAATGCTGAAGAGCGCGCCCGGTTGGAGAATCTCGCCGACCGTGCCCGCCGCAGCTACGACAGCGCACGTGGATCACTGACGCTCGCAGCCGGGAGCCACGCCTTGCCCGCCGATGTGGAAAGTACCCGTGCGGCTGCCGTGACCGCCGCCGACGAAGCCATCAAGCTGGCCGACAGCGCCATCGTCCAGGCCGACCCGCTGACCATGCCGGCACCGCAATGGGTTTCCACCATGACGCGCATCATCGATACGCAATTCGCGCTGGTCAACGCTTCCTTTGACATGATGCGCGACGGGCTGCAGGCCAAGATCCCGCGCCTGCGCAATGAGCTCATCGTGCTGTGCGCGTCGCTGGCGGCACTGGCGCTGGCGGCACTGTGGGTGATGGTGGCCATCACGCGCGCCACTACCGGTGCGCTCTCTGAAGCGGTACGCCTGACCGAAGCCGTCTCGTCCGGCGATCTGACCCAGCACGTCGAGGTCACGGGCAGTGACGAGGTGGCCCGTCTGCTCTTGGCCATGCAGACCATGATGGCGCAGCTGAGCAAGGTGGTGGGCAGCGTGCGCAGCAATTCCGAAAGCGTGGCCACGGCCAGCGCCCAGATTGCCCAAGGCAATGCGGACCTGAGCAAGCGTACCGAGGAACAGGCCAGCGCCTTGCAGCAGACGGCCGCCTCGATGGAAGAACTGGGCTCGACGGTGCAGCAGAATGCCGAGGGCGCGCGCCAGGCCGGCCAGCTGGCGCGCGATGCCGCCGAGGTCGCCAGCCAGGGTGGCGCGGTGGTGCAGCAGGTGGTGCAGACCATGCAGGGCATCCATGCCAGCTCGGATCGCATCAGCGACATCATCGGTGTAATTGATGGCATCGCCTTCCAGACCAACATCCTGGCGCTCAACGCCGCGGTGGAGGCGGCCCGTGCCGGCGAGCAGGGACGCGGCTTCGCGGTGGTCGCCACCGAGGTCCGCAGCCTGGCCCAGCGTTCGGCCACGGCGGCGCGCGAGATCAAGGAGTTGATTACTGCCAGCGTCGACCAGGTGGGACAGGGCACGCAACTGGCCGACCAGGCCGGCAAGACCATGGAGGAGATCGTGACCTCGATTCGCCGCGTCAGCGACATCATGGTCGGCATCAACGCCGCCACGGCCGAGCAGAATACCGGCATTGCCCAGGTGGGCCAGGCCGTCACCCAGATGGACAACACCACGCAGCAGAATGCGGCACTAGTGGAAGAAAGTGCCGCAGCAGCCATCAGCCTGTCGGACCAGGCCCGCGAGCTGGTGCAGGCGGTGGCCGTTTTCCGGGTGGGACGCATGGCGCTGAGGGCCTGAAGCGACTTTGCCGGGGCGGCAACAGCAAAGGCCCGCAGCGTGATGCTGCGGGCCTTTCTGCATGCGGGGAGGAAATGGCCGCGCGTGAGCGCTGCCGGCAGATCAGGGAAGGATCAGCGGTAGAAAGCTTCGACCCGGCCCTTGAGCTTGGTCAGCATGGGATTGCCCTTGCGATCGAGGGCGCGACCGGCGGGGATCTTGATCCAGCCTTCGCTGATGCAGTACTCGCTGACGTTGTTCAATTCCTTGTCGTTGAGCTTGATGCCGATGTCGTGCTCGAAGAGGGCGGCATCGTAATGCGGGCTGCGGGGATCGATGCTGAGTCGATCGGGGAGGGCGGGGCGTTGTGCGGTATCGTTCATGGGCGCGATTATCGGATATAAAAACCGCCAAGACAATGGCTCTGCGGCCTGCCGGCGTTGCGCGTCGTGCTGGCCCTGGCCGTACGGCAGCGGGCGATGGCGGGCACTCGGCTATAATGTCGGGCCTTGGCCGCTGGCCCGCCCCGCTGGATGCTCACTGGCAAGCCATGTGAAGTTCGTGGTGCGGGGAGGGCGGTCCAACCCGTCAACCTGCCGGCACCGCGCCGGCTGCTGGAGAAAACATGAACAATCGTGCAAGAAAACGCCTGATCTACCGCCGTCATCGCATCGGCATGCTCATCGCCGCCATCGAATCCCTGATCGCTCTGGAAGAATCGATGCTGGAAGCCAAGAAGGCGGCCTGAGCAGTTGCATCGCTTTGGCGGGTGTTGTGCTCACCCTTGAAAGACCGGTCATTTGCCTGACCGGTTTTTTTTCGTCCTGCGATGCGTTACCCCGGTGCCATGGCGATGGCACCGGGGTAACGCATCGCAGGCTGCTTCCTTGAGACTCCAGCATGTACGTCAACCAGACCCCATTTCATCAACAGGCGTGAGATGCGTTCGGTCCAGAACCCGGAGGGAGCGCCCCGTTTGGGCGAATTGCCGCGTGACGAATTTGGGTCAAGACGCCCGGTCTTGACCCACTCGCGCCTTGCACTTCATCCCAAACGGGACTCGCTCGCACTCACGCCTGTTGATGAAATCGGTTCTAAAGAAAAGTTGACCGGAGGGATGATTTTCTGTGAAATTGCGCAGTGGCATCGTCGCCAGCTCGCTTCGTTTGGTCGTGCTGGCCGACGGATCATCATCACGATTTCGGGGGAACATGGCATGGGGATGGCGAACACAGGGAAGGCGGGCCTGCTGTGCAGATGGCGTGGGGTGCTGCTTGCCGGCATCTGGCTGCTGGGTCAGGCCGATGCGTCGGCACAGGAGAGCACAGCCAGCCAGGCCGGCATCGTCAAGGTACTGCAAGGGGATGTACACGCCGAGCGTAGTGGCAAGAGCCGGCCACTGGCCATTGGTGAGCGTCTCTATGCGGGAGACCGCGTCGTGACTGCTGCGGCCAGCTCGGTCGGCTTCACCCTGCGTGACGACACGCTCATCTCGCTCGGCCCCAACAGCCAGTTCCTGCTGGAACGATTCGCCTACAGCGACAAGACCGACGAAGGAAACATCGCCGTGCGGCTCACCAAGGGTACACTGCGCTACGTCTCCGGACTGATCGGCAAGCGTACCCCGGAGAATCAGTTGCTGAGCACGCCGACGGCTACCATCGGCATTCGTGGAACCGATTTCATCGTGGAGGTGCCCGGTGAATAAGCTACTGCTCCCCTTGTCGACGAACTGCGCCCTGATGGCGCTGGTCGTCCTGCTCGCAGCCTGTGCCGGACCCGGCGAGCGTTTTGTTCTGCTGCCGCAGCCCGATGGTTCGGCCAGCAGCATCGTGGTCAAGACTGCCAGCGGTGAGACCGCGCTGACCTCTCCCTACGCTGCTGTCCAGACGCGCGCAGGCAAGCCCGAGCCTGTGCAGACACTGTCGGCGGCTGAAGTGGAGCGCCGTTACGCCGAGGTCATGCGCAGCCTGCCGGCACGCCCGCGCAGCTACGACTTGTTGTTCGAACTGGGAACGGACCGCCTCACGCCACCCTCCCAGGAATTGCTCAAGAAGGCCATCGCCGAGATCAAGGAATTCCCGGCCGGTGAATTTGTTCTCACCGGTCACGCCGACAATATCGGCAGTGATGCCACCAACGATGCCTTGTCGCTGCGCCGCGCGCGCCTCATCGAGCGCGAGCTGCAGCGGGCAGAGGTCAAGGCCCTGAGCATCGAGGTCATCGGCAAGGGAGCCCGCGATCCCCGGGTCCCGCAAAAACGCGGCGTGGCCGAGCCGCGCAACCGCTTCGTGGAAATCAAGATCCGCTGAACCAGCGCGCTTGCCTGGCCGCACAATCGCTCCCGGTCGTCGTCTCTCACCTCGGCAATGGTCAGGATAATCACGCCAGGCTGGTCGGACCACGGCCTCATCGGTGCTCTTCAGACATGTGTCGGCGCCCCCTGTTGCCTCAGTGATCTCCCGGCCAAAATAAATCGTTGACTATCCAATAGCTCAGCAATGACCTGTGTGCGATACAGATAGGAAATTTCCTGATATTCCCGAATTTATATAAAACATAAGATCACGCCATCGCATCAACCTTTCCAATGCAGGCGGACATGGCCATGATTGATTTTCTTCTCCACTACGGCAGCTATCTCGCTGCGTTCTACGCGGCATACGTCGTGGTCGGCATGGCCTTGTCGGGCCTGTTCCTGTGGCGAGTACTCAAGCGCAAGCCGGCCATGCGGCCTACGCCTGCCAGAACGGACCAGGCGCAGTGTGATATCTCGTGAGGTTCATGGGCGCGGTGCGCAAGTGCCGCTGTCATTGCACCGCCTCGATGGTCGTGAGCAGTTGCTCGAATGAGCAGGGTTTGGTGAGCAGGGCAGCAAACACCCCCAACGCCTGCCAGGAGTTGCTCATGGGAGTGGCGCTGAGCAATACCACCGGAATGGTCGAGAACCGTACATCGGCCTTGATCCGGCTCGCCAGTTCGAAACCATCCATCACCGGCATGCGCAAGTCGGTCAGTACCACATCGACCGGGGCCCCCGTACTGGCCATGAGCGCCAGCGCATCCTCGCCGTTACCGGCTTCCAGCACCTGATAGCCTGCGCCCTGGAAGACCTCCGCAAAAATGGTTCTGACATCCTTGTTGTCTTCAACGATCAGCAGGGTACGAGCGCGACTGCTCGGATTCATGAAGCGATCTCCGGGTGGATTGGCTACGTCCTGAGATCAGAACGAACGGCATCGCGATTATGTGACCGAAATGGAAATACCTGCATCAGTCAATTCCTGTTTCATGGGAAAGATTCGCTGACAGCGGTGTAAGAATATGCGCTTCACCTGCGCGTCGTTGTGCGGCCCGCTAGAATGAACGTCTCGGTGGCTGGAACGCGTTTCACCCATAGGGATGCGTTCTCCCGGTGTCACCCTCATCTGCCAAGGACCCATGATGTCTCCGGAAAGCCTGTTGCTGTTCCTTCCTTCCTGCTTCGCGCTGAACATGGCCTTTGGCCCCAACAATCTGCTGTCCATCACCATTGGCGCGCACCATGGCCTGCGACATGCACTGCTGGCGGCAGCGGGTCGCCTGGTGGCATTTGCACTGATGATCGGCGTGGCCGCCGTGGGGATGGGCGCTCTGCTGATGGCCTCGCAGATGGCCTTTACGGTAGTCAAGCTGCTGGGGGCGGCTTATCTGATCTGGCTGGGTTGCAAGCTCATTTTCGCCCGGGCCGAGGTAGGCGGGCAGGGAACTCAGGCGCTGCAGCGCAGTATCGCTGGCCATGCCCGCAAGGAATTCCTGGTGGCCATCGGCAACCCCAAGGCCATCCTGGTGTTTACGGCGTTCTTCCCGCAGTTCGTGGTCCCTGAAAATTATTTATCCAGTTTTCTCACTCTGGGCGCGATCTTCCTGGTGCTGGAACTGGTAGCCATTGCGGCCTATGCCTACGCGGGAACGCGGCTCAAGGGGCTGCTGCAGAATGCGCGTGGCCTGCGCTGGATGAACCGCATCAGCGGCGCGATGATGGTCTTCTTCGGCACCTTGCTGGCGCTGGCCAGGCGACCCTAGGAGAAGCTCAGTTCCAGGCCAAGCATCCTGGAGACAAGAAACGTGGCCACGCCCAGGACCACCAGCGAGACCACGAACAGCGCCGCCACCTTGCCGCTGGCGCGCAGGACCGCGTTGCGCTCGGCTTGCTTGCCCTTCTTGCCCTGATCGTAGTGCCATTTGATGGCGTAGAACATGCCAATGCCGAGCACGGCAAGCTTGAAGATGATGAAGACGATTGGAACCCAATCCATGATGTCGACCATTCGATTCGCTGGAAGAAAAATCCGGTGCCAGCTTTGCGAATCCGAAAGTAGCAGAGGTGAGTCACCGTTTCCGTAACGGTGACGTGTGCATTCTAACCAAGGCAGTGCGTCAGGGTCCAGCAGACAAGATCCATACAAGCGCACGGATTGTTTTTTGGTCCCGGTTTAGGTTCATTTCATCAAGAGCTGGAGCTGGCCCACCGCTTCATTGACGTGCTCGATCTCGTTGGTCTGATTGTGCGCGGAAGTGCTGATGGTCTCGATGATCTCGCTGATGTTGTTGATGGACTCGACCATGGTGCTCATGGTCTTGCCGGCGTTCTTGACCAGATCCGCGCCCTGTCGGGCCTCATTGACCGAGCCGCCGATGAGGGTCTTGATTTCGCTGGCCGAGGTCGCCGTGCGTTGCGCCAGGCTGCGTACTTCACCGGCGACCACCGCAAATCCGCGTCCGTGCTCGCCCGCGCGGGCTGCTTCCACGGCCGCATTGAGGGCCAGCAGGTTGGTGCGGAAGGTGATTTCGTCGATCACGGCGATGATCTCGGTAATCTTGACCGCACTGGTATTGATCGCGGCCATCTTGTGTACCACCTCATTCATGACTTCTCCGCCCTGCACGGCGACGGTCGAGGTGGACTTGACCAGCTGATTGGCCTGCTGCGCGCTGGCCGATCCTGCGCTCAATGCTTCGGACAGGCCCTTCACCGCTGCCTGCAGGGTCTGCGTGGCTTGAGTCTGGACGGTCACGTCGGTGGCATATTTGACGACCTTGAAGACCCGTCCATTCATGTCGAAGATGGGGTTGTAGTTTGCCTGCAGCCACAAGGCATCGCCATTTTTCTTGACCCGCCGATACAGTCCCGCGTCATATTCGCCCATGCCCAGCCGCTGCCAGAATTGCTTGTACTGCGGCGAGGCGCGCTCGGAAGGTTCGACGAAGATGGCGTGATGCTTGCCCTGGATCTCTGCAAGTGAATAGCCTACGGCGCGCAGGAAGTTGTCGTTGGCATGGAGGATATTGCCCTCCACATCAAATTGGATGACGGCGCGTACCTTGTTGATTGCCGTGATCTGCCCCGAGAAATCCGCTAGCTGCATTTGCTGCTGTGTAACATCGCGGGCATATTTGACGATCTTGAAGGGACGTCCCCAGGCATCCATGATCGGGTTGTAGGTTGCCTGAATCCACACCTCGGCACCTGATTTCGTGATGCGGCGATAGAGGCGCTGATCGAATTGGCCGCGTCCGAGCTTCTGCCAGAACTGTGCATAGGCCGGTGCATTGCGCTCTTGCTCGTCGACGAAGATGCGATGATGCTGGCCTTTGATTTCGGCCAGCGAATAGCCCATGAGATCGAGGAAGTTCTTGTTGGCCTTGATGATCTTGCCGTCGAGCGTGAACTCGATGACGGCCACCGCTTTGTCAATTGCGGCGAGTTGTCCCAGCATGTCTGCTTTTTTTCTTCTGTAACGAGAGAAGAACGAGAGCGAATCAAGAAGAGCCATAGCAGGAAGCTGAATAAGGGTTGATCTTTGGCTAGCGCCATCTCGGCGCAAGCGGGAGGGTCATTTTTCTGGTTGAATGGAGATGACCTCTTCAGGCCGTAGTGTATGGAGCGGGATAAAAACAACCATCGGAGATTTCCTGATGGGCTGGCAGGGATGGTGGATGCGCGTTACCATTCGGCCGC
Source organism: Herbaspirillum sp. C9C3 (assembly GCF_013359625.1). NCBI lineage: Bacteria > Pseudomonadati > Pseudomonadota > Betaproteobacteria > Burkholderiales > Oxalobacteraceae > Herbaspirillum > Herbaspirillum sp. C9C3. The sequence goes on along the minus strand of NZ_JABFMQ010000012.1, from coordinate 32,800 downwards.
TATGGCAACACGACAGAAAAAGGCAGCCCCGCGCAAGCGCGCCACCTCCAGAAACAGCAAGCAGAAACGCACAGGATCCATCCGCCGTTTTCTGATTTCCTTCACCAGTACGACGCTCGTTGTCTTCGGCATTGCCAGTTGCGTCATCAATACGCAGCTGACCGAGGGCTGGCGGGAGCGATTGAGCCTGCCTCATCTCGACCTGCCGCTCGAGGACGCGCCTGCGCCTGCGCGGCAGGCCGAACCGGGGCGCACGGTCACTCGCTTTGCGCAATGTCCGCAGTTCTTCCCTGGCGCGCATCCCGTGCAATTGCCTGCGGGCGCGCACTTGCGGGAATTGTGTTTCAGCGCCTTTGCCGTGCTTTACAACACGCAGACCAAGACGCCCTTGGTCGTAGTGGAGCGCCTGAATCGCTCAGTCCTGGTGCATGCCCGGGAGCAACATCGTACGGACCGGTTCTATCCGGAGTCACGGCTGCCGCGCGCAGAGCGGGCGGAGCTGGAGGATTACCGGGGATCGGGCTACGCGCGCGGACATATGGCGCCTGCCGGGGACATGGCGACGCCGGAGTCGATGGCGCAGAGTTTTTCATTGGCCAATATGGTCCCGCAGAATCAGAAGCACAATTCCGGCCCCTGGTCCAAGATCGAAAGGGATACGCGCAAGTACGCCATGCGCGCGCGCGGGGATGTGTTCGTCTTCACAGGACCGCTGTTCGATGCCGCGCCAAGCACGATAGGGCGAGGTCACGTTGCCGTGCCCGCGCGGCTCTTCAAGCTGGTGTATGACGCCAGCAACGGCAGGTCCTGGGCGTATGTGCAGGCCAACCGCGCTGATACCGAGGTGGGAGCGCCGATGGATTATGCGGCCTTTGTGCGGCGGACGGGGTTGCGGTTGTTATGACCGCCGCAGTCTTTGCTGATATAGTTTGCGACGTCCGCGATCGGCAAGATGCGGACAAATAAGAAATCAATACATCTCCGCAAAGGAGATAGGGGGAAGAAAATGATAAGAAATGTCGCCAGTTTCAATACCTTGTTTGCCACATTGCGCCGTCTGGTGATCGGGTTTTTCTGTTTGCAATGTCTGGCTTCTTGTTCCGCTACCGGCCCTTTGTTCAGCGACGCGGGGCCCGTCCCGGTGGACAAAGGCAGAGTGTATGTCTACCGTCCGGATCTATGGGCCATGGGAGTGGTACGGGCGCTGATCAGTGTGGATGGTACGCCGACTTTCGAACTGGATAACAACGGCTATTCCGTGCTTGATCTCACCCCGGGGGCTCATGTGTTTGTGCATACCTGGGGCAAGAAGTTCTATACCACTGACGTCGTCACAGGCAAGCCCGTAACGGTGACCGTCGATGTCAAGGCAGGCCAGACGAAATACGTGATCCTTCGTTCGCAGGCCAACAGTCGCCTGACGGATTTTTCGCCAACGCCAACGATGCGAACGCAATACAGCTGGCAGATTTCTGAAATCGCGAACAGTATCGGGCAAGAAGAGATCGCCAAAACGCATTACCAGGCGCCTCTGCCTGCAGTCGTGGGGACGAAGTAATGAGGTGAGGAATCACTCCCCAGTGCTTGAGACGTCAGCGTTTCTCGTGACTGCGATGTATTGCGTATGGTCTGGCAGCGTAAGTGCCCAGTCTTTTCTTGAATTGCTCTTCGAAATCTAAATCAAAAATGAGATCCCTCGCGTTTCGCCTGCTCGTTGTGTGCCTGTTCGGCAGTCTATTGGTTGGATGCGCTACCAATATCGAATTGGCCCCCATTGATTCTGCAAGAGTTGCCAAGGTCGATGTGATCGATAATCGTCCGGCTGACACCAAGGTCTACAAGTCATCCGACTGGGCAAAGGCGGTCAGGTATCTTGGTGATGACAGTTTCTCTACGCCGCCGTTGAAGCAGTTGGCCGCACTTCTGGAGGTGAGACTGAAGCCGGGGTCATTTACTCTCCAAGTTGATCAATTCCGTGTCATTGACATTTTCCCCATCAGAAAGGGCCAGGCAATGGCGGGCGCATTTTTCGGAATAGGGATCGCCTTGTCGGTTCGGGTTCCGACGAACGATGACAGCATTCAGTGCATTTTCTCCGGGAAGCTTGGCACGCATTTGATTGAGACTGCCGAAGGCGAGACTTACAAACTCTCTCCTGTCGGCGTAATGGTTGCCAACGATCCGAGCTTCAAGTCGGCCGTCAATGGATGCTTGTCCAAGCTTGCGCAGAAAATCGCGGATGAGGCTGACCGGTAGTCTCCTTCAATATCTCCATTGCGGCCTGAGGCGTCGCGTCAGAGCAAGGCGTAGGCTGTCACTGCCGCCGTCACATCAATGGCAAGCACCAAGGCCAGGCCCAGGCGACGCTGCATGTACGCACCGAGCGTCCAGAAACAGGCGAGCAAGGCGGCGCTGATCACCAGCAGGTGCAGGTAGGACTGTTCCTCTGCCCTCCACAGCAGAGTCGAGGCAGCTGCCAGTAGTGCCAGGAACTGTAGTACTGACAACCACTGCCTCACGCGCGGCAGCTGCACATCATAGCGACGGCGCGCGAGTTCAAGGTCGAATGGGCGATGTGCTTCCATCCCTGGCGGCTGCCAGCCAGGGGCTTTGAACCATATTTTCAGCTTGTCCTGCCAGCGCGGCATCTTTGCCGCACTGTGGAGTATCTGCCAGTAGCCGGACACGATTGCCCAGATCGGATCCCAGCTATTGAGGGGCATACGCGTGCCGTAGACCACCTGCTCCTTTTCTTCGGCGAAGGTGCCGAATATGCGGTCCCAGATCACCAGCATGCCACCGTAGTTCTTGTCGAGGTACTGCTCGTTGACTGCATGATGAACCCGGTGATTGGAGGGTGAGGAAAACACGCGATCAAACCAACCCAGCTTGCCGATGTGTTCGGTGTGGATCCAGAATTGATAGGCCAGCACCACCAGTCCGGCGATAGCGAACTGCTCGGGCTCCACGCCCAGGATCGCCATGGGCAGGTAGAACACCCAGCCGAGCAGTGCCACGGTACTTTCTTGACGCAAGGCCGTGGAGAAATTGAAGTCCTGGCTTTGGTGATGCACCGAGTGAGCCGCCCAGCCCAATGCGTTCTCGTGGCCGAACCGGTGCAACCAGTAGTCGAAGAAATCGAATAGCAAGATGGCCGCGATCCAGCCCAGCGCACCTTGCCAGAAGCGTGCCGCCGGGAAGATGGCCAGTGCACGGTAAGCCAGCGAATACAGCCCGACCTGGAACAACTGACTGAGCAGCGCCACCAACTGGCTGATCATCCCCTGCGACAGGCTGGCCATGACGTCGGACAGACGATAGGTGTTGCGGCCGCGAACGTAGCCATAGGCGAATTCCACGGCGATCAACAGCAGGAAGACGGGAATGATGTAGACAATGATTTTTTCCATGGGGATATTATGACGCGGCGCACAAGATGCTGTCTGACAAAAGCCTGACGATAACTGCTTTCCAGGACGAGTTTTGACAAGGTACAGCGGATGCACGCTGCTCACACTGAACCAGAAAAAGCGGTCTACATTTCCGCGGGCGGCTTCTGTTACGGTACTGGTCGGAGGGGCGAAGCGTTGAATTGGGACTTAACTGAAAGCACTTCCATGCAATTGAGAATTCTCTTCACGCACAATTCGGCGCACTAGAATATCAAGACAGAGCAAAGTTATCGGCACTAACGCAATGCCGTAAGTAACCAAAGCTGTATGCAACGCAATTTGGTTGAGAAAGACTAGATTCATTCCGACCACTGCCAAATAGGTCGCGCGCAATGATGCCACCCTGATTTTCCTTCCGAGGAAATCCACGGACCAAAGCAGTAACGCCCCTAACAGAGCATAAGCAACCAGTCCGGGCATGCCAAATGCCGCATATCCTCCCAAGAAATAGACGCCCGGATTGCTTCCGCTATCGGTACCAAGAAGTACCTTGGCCACTTCGATATCGGGTAGTCGCGCGGATAATCCAAAAAATTTTGCAAGAAGGTTGATGCCACCAAATCCCGTATAAGACAGCATTTCTGGATATACAGTGAAATATCGCACGATCACTGAGTACGTCTCGCCCCAAATGCGCTCGATTGCCAGGTTCAGCGGAAGCACCGTACCATTTATCACGGCGCTCTGATATTGAGCCGTATAAAGTACGACTAGCATGGTTACGATGATGACCGTAGCTATTACGAGCATGGCCGCGAGAAATCGTATATCGAGAAAGCGCGGATATCGACAAGCGCCCAGAATGACAGCATAGCCGATGAAGAAAAAGATCGGCAACTTCGACAACGAGGCAGGCAAAGCCACGAATATCAACGCGGCCAGCGCGGCAGCAAAGACCAGCCTCTTTTTTTCTAAGAATGGATACAAGGTCAAACAAAACAAAATAGGTAATACAGTGAAGCGTGCACGAGCAAGAATCCCTTCGATAATCCATCCGTCCGAATAACTCTCGTTGCGAAGTCTTCGATAATCACTGCCCTCGAACTGAAAGCTAAAGAACCGGAGAATATCGAGCTTGAACTTGCGGAATTCGGGACTGATCATCAGAAGTGAAAACATCGCCGCCAGACACAGGGCAGCGATACCTGCTATCACCAATGTCGACCGCTTGGTGGAGATCTCCTGCACCCGTCGGGTCAGAGAATCGAATCGTCGCTCTGCATAGCGACGCAAGATAAATACCATCGATCCAGTAGCAAGCATGATGAGCATACCGGCCTCTGCCCTGGTTGCGGCTTCAGAAGGCAGGTGCAAGCCATTGAGTGTTGTTTGCCCGCTGGGATTAAAGATAAAGCCTGGTACGTAGATCAATAGAAATGACAGGACGAAAAAATCGCTGGGTTCAACCAGGCTCGAATATCGGGATTTCAACCACGACCGGATGAACAGCGAAATTAGTATGAGCTTCAATAAAATCACTAAAACCTCGCAGCTAAATTCGCAGAATCTTGTTGCAGAAGTCCATATATGCCGACTCCAAAAAATATGGCGAACAGTAAAACATTGGAGATCAAAGACGCCAATGCGATCGCATATCCCCCCCAAGTTACGACTAAGCCGATTGCAACGGGAAGCACAATAGCTAGTGCGAGCAAATGGGCATAGGCATAAATTGCTTCGCGACCACTCATCAACATCAGATTGCTCCAAGGAAGAGAAAAGGCAAAGAGAACTTGGGAGAAAACAATAAGGCCGAGGTATTGAGATGAATCTTCGTACCGTGCTCCAAACAGAAAGCCCATGATTTGGGCGGGATATTTCATCAATAGCCACGCTAAAGGCAGCGCACACAGCGTCACAAGCAGCGTCTGCAGTGCCATTTCACGACGGAGCAAAGCGATGTCTCCTCGAGCGGAAGCCCTGCTGACATGGGGCGAAAAGACCGGGAGCAGTACAGTCGGTGCCACCAGCAACAGAACCGTGGCCCGTTGTGCTGAGTTGTACAGAGCAAATTGTACAGCCGGACCAAGCGTCGCCAGCACTAGCGTGTCAAGCCTGTCCAGAATGGCTCTTCCACCAAAGCCGAGCAGAGACAGTCCTCCGGCGCGTATCCATGCGCGCGTATTGAACGTCGGACGCGCCACATTCAAATAGGGACGTAGTGCCTTTAAGACCACCGGAATCTGTATCGCGCAAGACACAAGTAGCCCGAGAAGGAACGCCAGAGCGGCAGGGGTCGCGCGCGCCGGTTGAATGAGCCATACGATACCACCCGTAATAACAACCGGAAGTACCTCGGAGGCAGCGATGCTCAATGCCGGCATGCCAAGAGCAATAAGATATTCACGCAAAATAGCTACGACCGCGTACACAGTTATAACCGTGGCGATACAGAAGTAAAGGCTCCTGTCCTCCTCCCGCATGAGTCCATAGAGGATCATGCCGACAGCCGCGCACAGCACCGGAATCATTGGAACCTGGAAAGAGCGAAGGATAAATCCTTTGAAAATGACCGGTGATATTTCGGAACGCCGAGCAACTTCACGGCGAATCAAATTGAGCCATCCAATCGTTCCCAGCTGGGTCAGCAATTGCGGCAAGGTGATCGCGAAAATAAACTGTCCATTGTCGTGTTGCGAAAAAATCCGTGCCGTGAGCGCAAACAGTGCGATTGAGGAAAATCGCGCCAATACTACGCTCAGGGAGGTGCGCAACAACGAAAAAAAGCGAGGTAAGAGGTGCATGAACATGTCCCCGATGAGCTTCATTTAAATTTGTATTATTGCAATTTTGCTGCTTGTCACAGCTTTGATGTTATCCGCCGCGTGATTTTCACACAGTCGTGTGTCTTCTGGACGCGCAGTGTCGTTCACCTTTGAACTACTATGAGCCGGAAGCGTTCACCAAGAAAGGAGAAAAGGTCCTGCCAATCGAGGCAATTCCAAATTGGCTTGGGCCGGGAAAACCGGGTAGCTCACAACCAGAAGACCTTGGAGCCACCACAGCTTTGGCGAAAAAGGCCACGGTTGAACTGCGAGCGCTCTTCAAGTTTTCGTTGAAAAACTTGTGGAGGAGAGTCTCATCACGGAGTAGTCCTATATCACGTTGATCAACGCCCCGTAAACACGAGTAGCTATTGGTGATGAGCCAGTAAATTTGGAAATTCCGGAGCAAAAAAAAGCGGCCTGCATCGCTGCAAGCCGCTTCTATTCTGGTGCTGATGGGCGGAATCGAACCGTCGACCTACTGATTACGAATCAGTTGCTCTACCAACTGAGCTACATCAGCAAAAGTCCGCGATTATAACGGGTTATTTCGGCTTCATCCAGATCCCTGCCAGAAATTTTCAGCCGGCCTGCCCCAAGAGGCAGGCCCGTGCTGCGCGCTGGCCCAGGCCGCCAGGACCGGCCACTACCGCTCACCCATCAATTTTCTTGTCCTCTTCCTTGGCCTCTTCCATGGCGTCCGGCTCCAGCTCTTCGGCCGAACGGTTGCAATAGATGAAATAGCCCCAGGAGGCCAGCAACACCCCTGTCCCCACCAGCAACGCCGCGGCGTAGATCATGTCAGCGGCCTCCTCGTGCGCGGCGCGAAAGGTCATCACCAGGCCCTCGATGGCCAGCGCCACGATCACCACCACGAAAAACCGCGACAGAAACCGCCGTACCCGCGTCGGCGCGCTGATGTTGGCGTCCCGGACCACCTCCTCTTCCGTAATGGTCTCGGCAATCTGAAATGCCACCACCGCTGCGGCCAGAATACCAATGGCCTCGATCAGCGCCTGCGCCTGCACCAGCCCCAGACCTTCGGTCACCGCGTCAAATCCCATGCGCGCAGCAATGGCGATCAATGCCAGTGCACCCAGCGCAAACAAGACCGCAATCACCGCATGCACCACGCCAAAAGCCGCCGTGATCCGTTTCATTCTTTTCTCCCGTCCGTTTTGTGATGAGCGGTTGGACTGATGAGGCACAGAAAGGTTGTCTCATGATTTTCCTTGTGACGTTTCCTGTCGGCATCACCGCCGCGAGGCACCCGGGAAAGGATGACCAATGCGCACGCTTGCACCGCGCTCCAGAAATGGCCGGGCAGATCGGCAAGGCGTTCGTGTTCTCCTCTTCCTACAGGGCTTTCAGTCTCTATCGGATGGCGGGGCCAAGGGGAGGGAGGGAAGATGAATTCTTCCTGGGGAAAACAATTCTCTGAGCAGTCGATCCCCATCCACTGTCCGCCTGTCCATGGGTGGGCGCCAGCCTGAGGAGGCCATCATGCCGCAAGCCGCATGGAGCAAAAAACGTGAACGCCAGTACCAGCACATCAAGTCCGGCACCATGAAACGTGGCACCGGCATCCAACGTGCCGAGGAAATCGCCGCGCGCACCGTCAACAAGGAACGCGCCCAGCACGGCGAATCCAAGAAGGCCAGCAAGACGTCCACCCAAGATATGCCCGCCTCGCGTCGAGGGGGGCTACGTTCACACACCGGCTCCGGTGGCCCTACCTACAAGCAGTTGTATGCGCAAGCGCGCACGCGTGGCATCAAGGGCCGCTCGACGATGAACAAGGCGGCGCTGCAAAAGGCGCTCTCCAGCTGAACGACAGGGTCTAAGTATCCGGTCTGGATGTGCAGGAGAAAAAACTAAGTAAACCGGAACATGGCGAAAATCATTAAAACAATATGCGCAGCGCGGTCAGCACGTCCCGACCTGGTAAAAACTTTTCTACCAAAAGAAAGCGCCCCCGATCTACATCGGGGGCGCTGCCTCATCTTCGCGCTGGAGGCCATCCCGCAAAGCGGCCACCAGAAAAGATCTTCGCTATTACTTGGTCACCGCCAGCACGGTACGTTGGCCGCCCTTGTAGGTGTACAGTGTCAGCGAACCATCCTTGATATCACCCTTGGCATCAAAGGCGATTACACCGGTCACGCCCTTGTGGCTGATCTTGGCCAGCTCGGGCAGGTATTTCTTGGGATCGGCGGAGCCGGCCTTGGCCATGGCGTCTGCCACGGTCATGGTGGCATCGTAGGCATAGGCAGCGTTGTAGACCACGTCAATGCCGAACTTCTTCTTGTAGGCCGCACGGAAATCATCCATCCCCTTCTTGCCTGAGGCATCCACGCCACCGGCTTCGGCACAGATCACCTGGTCTTCACCCAGTCCATCGCCGGCCAGGCCGGGCAGCGAGCCGGTGCAGATACCGTCACCGCCCATGAACTTGGCGCCGATGCCCAGCTGCTTCATCTGTCGCAGCATCGGGCCACCCACTGCGTCCATGCCGCCAAAGAAGATCACCTGCGGCTTCTTGCCCTTGATCGAGGTCAGGATGGCATTGAAGTCGGTGGCCTTGTCATTGGTGTACTGGGTGGCCACGATGCTGCCGCCAGCAGCCTTGGCGCCCTTGGCGAATTCCTCGGCGACGCCCTGGCCGTAGGCGGTGCGGTCATCGATCACGGCAATCTTCGTGGTGCCCAGCTTCTGCACCGCATACTTGCCCAGTGCGGCACCCAGCTGCGCGTCGTTGGCGACCACGCGGAAAGTGGTCTTGAAGCCTTGCTGCGTATACTTTGGATTGGTGGCCGAGGGCGATACTTGCGGGATGCCGGCATCGCTGTAGATCTTCGAGGCCGGAATGGTGGTGCCGGAGTTCAGATGGCCGATCACGGCAGCAACCTTCTGGTCGACCAGCTTGGTGGCCACGGCAGTGGCCTGCTTGGGATCGGAGGCATCATCTTCGCCCAGCAGCTCGAACCTGACCTTCTTGCCGCCAATGGTGAAGCCCTTGGCGTTCAATTCGTCGACCGCCATGCGCGCGCCGTTCTCGTTGTCCTTGCCCATGTGGGCGTTAGGACCGGACAGCGGACCCACATGAGCGATCCTGACCACTTCCTGGGCATACGCGGCGCCTGCGAATGCCAGACCAACAGCGGCGGTTAATGGAATAATGGCGCACTTGAGTTTCATAACTTTCCTCTGTAGATTGGATTGACCACTTTTAATGTTTTGTCTCACAACACAGTTTATTCAGATCCCTGTTGCGGCGACCTGGCGTACCGCTTTGCTTTCGTCTCCGACTTTCTGAATAATGCGACGGTACAACATAAGAATCGGCCAAGCCAAGTTTTTTTTGAGCGGCCGGCCTGAACAATCTTCCTCGACTCTGTCCCATGGCTGCCAAACTTCATACCCTCGACAAGGTGGATCGCAAACTGCTCAACATGCTGCAGAAGGACAACCAGATCTCCACGCGGGTACTGGCTGAAAAGCTGCACATCTCGCAACCGACCTGCCTGCGCCGCATCCGCGAACTGCGCGAGGCCGGCATCATCAGCGCCGAAGTGGCCATGGTCGATCCCTTCGCGCTGGGCTACGGCATGCTGGCCTTTCTCGAGATCTCGCTCAACAACCAGTCCGACCAGCACATGCAGGACTTCGAGCAACGCATGGCCAAGGAGGCCGAGGTGATGCAGTGCTACTTCGTCTCCGGCGAATATGACTACTTCCTGGCCGTGCACGTCATCGACATGGATGCCTATTACCAGTTCGTCAGACGTGTGATTTCTGGCTCAGGCAATGTGCGTCACTTCCAGTCACGCTTCCCCATGAAGCGCGCCAAGTTCACCACCCGCATCGCTTTCGATGAAAAGGCCGTCGAGGTGCAGGTGCGCGTACCGGGCTGAGACTGTTGCGCAAGTCCGCACGGAGGATGCCGTCAACGCATCCGGCAGGATTTTTGTTAGGTTCGGTGCCTGCTTCCCTTAGCAGATGCGCCGAAATTACTAAGTTTTTCATTTCCCGTTGATGCAATCTCATGGTGCAGGATCCTCGTTTTTCCATGAGCAGGCACGCACTTTGCATTGCAGTGCGCTTGTCAGTTGTGTTATTTTCGGGGCATCCCGCAGTGTGCGATGAAGAGATGTTGCGCCACTGCGTCTTCGCTCAAGCCCGTTCAAGCCGTACCGTGGTCACCAGCAACAAGAGCGGACACAGATCAGCACCCAGCGCCGGCGCCTCCTGTGGTCGGCCCGCCAGCAGTACCCGTAACCCTTGTCATCCACCGTCCGCGGCCACAGCCGCGGGGCGCAGCCATGCCCGGTGCCGCAGCCTCCTGCGGCGCCAACCGGCCATCTCTACGGCAACACAGAAAGGAAATCCCGCACGATGCACGAAGTCGAGTTATTCATCCAGGACATGGCCATCATCATGCTCATTGCCGGCATCGTCACCGTGGTCTTCAACAAGTTGAAGCAGCCGGTGGTGCTGGGCTATATCGTGGCCGGCGTGATCATCGGTCCGCATACACCGCCCTACGACCTGATCCAGGATGAGAAGACCGTGCATATTCTTTCAGAATTGGGCGTGATCTTCCTGCTGTTCTCGCTGGGTCTGGAATTCAGCCTGAAGAAACTGGCCAAGGTTGGCGCCACCGCCTTCATTGCCGCCGCCGCCGAGATCCTGCTGATGATCTGGATCGGCTACGAGATCGGCCTGTACTTCGGATGGAAGCGCATGGATGCCATCTTCCTGGGGGCCATGCTGGCCGTGTCCTCCACCACCATCATCGTCAAGGCTCTCAACGAGCTGGGCATGAAGAACGAGAAGTTCGCCCAGATCATCTTCGGCATCCTGATCGTGGAAGACATCCTCGCCATCGGCATGATCGCGCTGCTTTCGGGCGTGGCTACCAGCGGCTCGGTGGATTCCACCGAAGTCTTTACGACGGTGGGCAAACTGGTGCTGTTCATGACGGTCTCGCTGGTGGTGGGCATCCTGGCGGTGCCGCGCCTGCTCAGTTTCATCTCCCGTTTCAAGAGCAACGAGATGCTGCTGGTGGCGGTGCTGGGCGTGCTGTTCGGCTTCTGCCTGCTGGTGATGAAGCTGCAATACAGTGTGGCCCTCGGCGCCTTCCTGGTCGGTGCGGTGATGGCCGAGTCGCGCCAGCTGCATCGCATCGAGCGCCTGGTGGAGCCGATCCGCGACATGTTCTCGGCCATCTTCTTCGTGGCCATTGGCTTGCTGTTCGATCCCGGCGTGCTGGTCAAGTATTGGATGCCGATCACCGTCATCACGCTGGCGGTGGTCTTCGGCAAGCTCATCAGTTGCGGGCTGGGGACCTTCGTGGCGGGGCAGGGCGGGCGTACGCCCATGCGCGTGGGCATGGGCCTGGCGCAGATCGGCGAATTCTCCTTCATCATCGCCGCGCTGGGCCAGAGCCTGAAGGTGACCAGCGACTTCCTCTATCCCATCGTGGTGGCGGTCTCGGCGGTCACCGCCTTGCTTACGCCTTACCTCATCAAGGCCGCCGATCCGCTCTCGGCCAAGGCTGTTACGCTGGTGCCGGCACGCGTCTCCGGCCTGCTGGGCATGTATTCACGCTGGCTGGAAAGCCTGCAGCCTACGGGGGATCGTGCCGAACTCACGCGCATCATCCGCCGCATCCTCATGCAGGTGATGGTGAACCTGGCCCTGGTGATTGCAGTATTCCTGGCCGGGGCCTTCTTCGTGGACGGTCTCTCGCGCCAGCTCTCGGCATGGACGCCTGACCCGGAGATGCAGAAGGCCATCATCTGGGGCTGTGCCCTGGTGCTCTCCTTGCCCTTCCTCATTGCCACCTATCGCAAGTTGCAGGCGCTGTCGATGCTGCTGGCCGAGGTCAGCGTCAAGCCCGAGTTCGCAGGAGCGTATACTTCGGGCGTGCGCAAGGTGGTCTCGGAGGTCTTGCCCATCATGTCCATCGTGGGCATCATGCTGCTGATCTTCGTGTTGAGCGCCAGCATCCTGCCACCGCTGAACCTGCTGGCCTTCGTGCTGGCGGCGGCCGCCGCGCTGCTGTGGTTGCTGTGGAGCAAGCTGGTCAAGCTGCATTCGCGGCTGCAGATTGCGCTCTTCGAGACGCTGGATGAGCAGCCGGACGATGTGCATTGAGCACGTCGATCCTGTCATTTGAGAATTCGGGCGTGACCGGAAACGGCACGCCCCCGATTTTATTTACGTTGAACTGAACCATCATGACTCAAGACGAACTCAAGCAAGCCGTAGCCAAGGCCGCCATCGACTACGTGGTCGACGGCGAAATCATCGGCGTGGGCACCGGCTCCACGGCCAACTTCTTCATCGATGAACTGGGCAAGATCAAGCACCGCATCAAGGGCGCGGTTGCCTCTTCCGAAGCCACGGCAGAACGGCTGCGTTCGCACGGCATCACCGTGTTCGATCTCAACGAGGTCGAGACCATGCCCGTCTACATCGACGGCGCCGATGAAATCAATGGTGCCGGTGCCATGATCAAAGGCGGGGGCGCTGCCCTCACGCGCGAGAAGATCGTGGCTTCCGTGGCGCAGAAATTCGTCTGCATCGCTGATGGTTCCAAGCTGGTTGAGGTGCTGGGCAACTTCCCGCTGCCGGTGGAAGTGATCCCGATGTCGCATGCCGTGGTGGCCCGCAAGCTGGCGGCACTGGGCGGCCAGCCGCGCCTGCGTCTGAACAAGAACGGCGACGGCCAGCCGCTGGTTACCGACAATGGCTGCTACATCATCGATGTGCTGGGACTGTCCATCACCGATCCGGCTGACATCGAAGACAAGATCAACAATATTGTCGGCGTGGTCACCAATGGCCTCTTCGCGCGCCAGGGTGCCAACGTCTGTCTGCTGGGCACGGCTGAGGGCGTCAGGAAACTGGAGTTCTGACGCACTGCCCACTGCCGTTGGTCTTTGTCTCAGAAAAAAATGCCCGTTGTCCTATGACACGGGCATTTTTTCATCCCCTCATCCCTTCATTGCACGCCTTGCCTCAGGGCTGGCCGGCCTTGGCCTCATCCCGTGCAATCACCACGCTCATGCGCGCCGGATCGATGTACTTGCGCACGGCCGCGTTGAGTTGCGCCAGCGTCAGGTCGGCCAGCTTCAGGTCCAGCTGCTGCTGCCACAGGAAGCTGCGGTCCAGGTTCATCAAGGCACTCCAGCTGGTGGCGATGCCGCCGTCGCCGGCGCGCTGCTGGTTGCGCTGCTGCAGGATGCCGGACTTGGCGCGTTGCAGTTCATCCTCGGTGAAGCCGTCCTTGATGAGGCGGGCGATTTCTTCGTGTACCGCCGCATCGACCTTGTCCAGGTTCTGTGGCGCGGCGATGGCGCGCACCATGAAGTAGCCGGCATCGCTGATGGCGCCAATCTGCAGGCCACTGTTGATGCCATAGGACAAACCATCCTTCTGGCGGATGCGGTCCGCCAGGCGCGACTTCAGGCTGGAGCCGCCGAGCAGGTAATTGGCCACGGCCAGGGCCGGGTAGTCGGGATCATCGTCACGCAAGCGAATATTCTGGCGCGCCAGATAGACACCGTTTTCCTTGTCGGGCGTATCGATGACCATGCGCCTGGCCGGGATGTCGGCCCAGCTCTGCAGCACGCGCGCATAGGGCGCCGCACTGGCCCAGCCGCCGAAGGCTGCATCAATCGCCTGGCGCGCGGTCTGCGCATCGAAGTCACCGACCACGGCCACCTCACCATGCGAGGCGCCATAGAAACGGTGATGGAAGTCCTGCACCTGTTCCAGCGTCACCGCCTGCACGGCGGCGATACGCTGCTCCAGCGTTTGCGCGGCGCGCCAGTCACCGGCCGGGTAATGGTTGAAGTGCAGCTGCAGGGCCTCGCCCGCGCGCGCATCCGGCTCCTTGCGGGTGGCTTCGAGCGCGGCCACGGTCTCGTTCTTCAACTGTGCAAACTCGACCGGATCCATGCGCGGGTAGCGCAAGACCTCGCCCACCAGCGCGAACGCCGGGACCAGGTTCTCGCGCGTGGTCTGGAAGCGATAGACGTTGCCGTTGATCTTCAGGCGCGTGAACTCGTCGGCCAGTTGGCGCCGATCAAGATTGCGGGTGCCGCGCATGAGCATGGCCGCCGTCAGTTGTGCCACGGCGCGCTGACCGAACAGGGTCTGGGCATCGCCGAACTCCAGATTCATGCTCACCGACACCGTCTGCCCGCGCGATTGCTTGGGCAGCAGCGCCAGCTTGAGCGCCGTGTGCGGCGGCTGGCCCGGCGCGATGAGGGTAGTGCGCTGTTCGATGTTGCCCGGCGCCGGGTCGAAGGCTTCGCCGGAGGCGATGGCCGGGCGCGGCTGGTATTGCGTCAGCAGCGATGCCACGCTGGGGGCAGCCGGGACGTCGGCGCGCAGCGGATGATCTTCCGGCAGGTAGAGACCGACGGTGCGATTGTCGCGACGGAAGTATCTGCCGGCGGCAGCGGCGATGTCTGCACTGCTCAGGCGTTGCTCCAGGTCGCGTTCGATGAAGACCAGGCGCCAGTCACCGCGTGCAATCGCGTTGGACATGGCCACCGCCATCTGCTGCGGATTGTTCTGCAGCGTCTCGAAATTGTTGCTGCTCTCGCGGTGCAGGCGTGCCACTTCCTCGACGGTTGGCGGTGTCGTGCTGAAGGATTCGACGGCGCTGATCATGGCCTGCTTGACCGGTTCGATGTCGGCCCCCGCCTTGAGCTGCGCCACGATCATCTGTAGCCCCGGCGCAAAGCCACTGAGCTGCATCGCATAGACCTGCGTGGCCAGACCTTTCTCGACCAGCAATTTGTGCAGGCGACCATTGGGCGTATCGGTCAGGATGTCGGCGGCGAAGGCAAGGGCGGTGGCATCCGGATGTAGCGCGGAGGGCATCTTGTAGCCCAGCGCCACCAGTTGCACGTCCCCCCGACGGCGGATCACGAACTGGCGTTCGCCATCCTGGGTCGGTTCCACCGTCCAGAATTCAGGCAGCTTGCGCTTGGGTCTGGGCAGGCGGCCGAAGCTCTGGTTGACCCATTGCAGTACCTGCGCCGGCTCGAACTTGCCGGCGATGAGCAGCACCGCATTGTCGGGCTGGTAGTAGGTCCGATAGAAGGCTTGCAGGTTCTCGATGCGCACGTTTTCGATATCGCTGCGCGCGCCGATGGTGCTGCGGCCATAGCTGTGCCAGTCATAGGCCACGCTCTGCATGCGCTTCAACATCACGCGCGAGGGAGAGGTCTCGCCGGCTTCATATTCGTTGCGCACCACCGTCATCTCGCTGTCCAGATCCTTGCGCGCGATGCGGGAATTGACCATGCGATCAGCTTCCATCGCAATGGCCCATTGCAGGTTGTCCTTGCCGGCCTCGAAGGTCTCGTAGTAGTTGGTGCGGTCCAGCCAGGTGGTACCGTTGAAGTTCATGCCGCGCTTGCTGAATTCCTGCGGGATCGCCGGGTTGTGCGGCGAGCCCTTGAACATCAGGTGTTCCAGCAGATGGGCCATGCCGGTTTCACCATAGTTTTCATGGCGCGAGCCGACCAGGTAGGTGATGTTGACCGTGACCGTGGGCTTGGAATCGTCCGGCAGCAGGAGCAGCTTGAAGCCATTGGCAAACCGGTACTCGCTGATGCCCTCGGCGCTGGGGCCCTGCGTAATGCCCGGCGGCAGGTTTGGCGCAGCTGTTGCCGCGTGGATCTGCGGGGGCAAGAGGGCAAGGCCCAGACTGAGGGATAGCAGGGCAAGGCGCATGCGACGCAAGGACAAGATAGGCTCCAGCAGGAAGTCGGAAACGAAGCGCGCATTGTAGCGCCCTCTACTGCGCTGCAACCCCCGGACGCAAAACAAACGCCGCCGTGGCGAGCCAGGGCGGCGTTACAGTCGGTGCGCCAGCAATGACGCGGTCCGATTTACTCGCTCGGCGGTACGTAGCCCGCTGCGGCATCGGCACCTTCGCCGAAGAAATGCTTTTCCATTTGTGCGGCCAGGTACTTGCGGGCGCGGGCGTCGGCCAGCATCAGGCGGTTTTCGTTGACCAGCATGGTCTGGTGCTTGAGCCAGGCAGCCCAGGCTTCCTTGGAAACACTTTCATAAATGCGCTTGCCCAGTTCGCCCGGATAGGGCGGGAAGTCCAGGCCTTCGGCTTCCTTGTTCAGTTTGATGCAGTGGACCATGCGTGCCATGTCGATTCCTTGGTTCGTTAAGTTGAAATGCCTGGGACGGGCGGGCCAGCGATGGGGGTCAGCGGTTGAGCCTGCTCACGTCCTGACGGAAAAATGATTAATACAAATTCTTGATCAATACCTGCGACTTGCGCTGCCAGTTGTAGATCTGCTGGCGATCCTGCGGCAGGTCGTTGACACCGGCCAGCACGAAGCCGCGCTTCAAGAACCAGTGCGAGGTACGGGTGGTGAGCACGAAGAGCTTGGTCAGCCCGGCTTCGCGCGCACGGGTTTCGATGTGCTTGAGGATGCGGTCGCCGTCGCCCTGGCCTTGCACTTCCGGATTGACGGTGAGGCAGGCCATCTCGCCCATGCGTTCCTTGGGGAAGGGATACAGGGCAGCACAGCCGAAGATGACGTTGTCGTGTTCGATCACGGAGAAGTAGTCGATTTCCCGTTCGATCAGTTCACGGCCGCGCTTGACCAGAGTGCCATCGGCTTCCAGCGGTTCGATCAGCTTGAGGATACCGCCCACATCCTCGATGGTGGCCTGGCGCAGGCTTTCCAGGTTCTCGTAGGTGACCATGGTGCCCACGCCATCGTGGGTGAACAGTTCCAGCAGTGCCGAGCCATCGGTGGAGAAGGGCACGATGTGGGCGCGCGAGACGCCGGCATTGCAGGCCTTGACCACGCTGGCCAGGTAGAAAGCCGCATCCGCGGGCAGGAAGCCGGCCGACAGCACCGCCTCGGCCTGGTGCGAGGACAGCTCGCGGATTTCAGCGCCGCCGGCATCCTTCATCAGCGGGGTTTCGGACAGGAAGATCAGCTTTTCGGCGCGCAGCGCGATGGCGGCGGACACGGCCACGTCTTCCATGGTCAGATTGAAGGCTTCGCCGGTGGGCGAGAAGCCCAGCGGCGAGAGCAGCACGATGCCGCCCGCATTCATGATGGGCTGGATGACGTCGGCGGCGATCTTGCGCACCACGCCGGTCAGTTGCAGGTCCACGCCATCGATCACGCCCATGGGGCGAGCCGTGACGAAGTTGCCGGAGATCACGCGGATGGCCGAATGCGCCATGGGGGTATTGGGCAAGCCCTGGCTGAAGGCGGCCTCGATGTCCAGGCGCAGTTCGCCGGCGGCTTCCTTGGCGCATTCCAGCGCGGCGCTGTCGGTCACGCGCAGGCCGTTCTGGAAGCGCGCCTCGACATTGCGCAGGGCCAGTTGCTCGGCCACCTGCGGGCGCGAGCCATGCACCACCACCACGCGGATGCCCAAGGCATGCAGCAGCGAGAGATCCTGGGCCAGTACCTGCAGGCCGCCGGCCGTGACCAGCTCACCCGGAAAGGCGACCACAAAGGTCTTGCCGCGGAAGGCGTGGACATAGGGCGCGACGGAACGCAGCCAGTTGACGAATTCGGTCTGTTTTTCCATGACGCGCATTATAACCAGCGTCGCGGCGGGCCGTAGGCTTGCGGGCCGCTTGGGAGCAGATTTCTTGTGCGGATGTTGCAAAGCGGAGCCATTGGCACGGCAAGGCTCGCCAAAACCTGCACTATCGGCCCTCCAGCCGCATCCAGCCTGACCGGGCGGGCGGTGGCAGGTATAATGTCGGCCTCATGTCCGTTACCAAAGCACCCCACACTCCCCCAGGCGCCCAGTCGCAGCAGAACCCGCAACAGGACCGTGGGCGCGGCCCGCGCGAGCCGCGTGCTCCCCGTCGCGCCGAGTCTGCCGCCGAGGCCGCGCCACCGGTCCGCAATGCGCTGCCCCCGGTCACCTTTCCCGAAGAGCTGCCCGTCTCCGGCCGCCGCCACGAGATCGCCGAAGCCCTGCGCCGTCATCAGGTCATCATCGTCAGCGGCGAGACCGGTTCCGGCAAGACCACCCAGCTGCCCAAGATCTGCCTGGAGCTGGGCCGTGGCGAGAAGGGCCTGATCGGCCACACCCAGCCGCGCCGTATCGCTGCCTCCTCGACCGCCAAGCGCATCGCGCAGGAACTGAATTCCCCGCCGGGCGAACTGGTGGGCTACAAGGTCCGGTTCAACGACACGCTGTCCAAGGGCGCATGGATCAAGCTGATGACCGACGGCATTCTGCTGGCCGAGACCCAGACCGATCCGCTCTTGCGCCAGTACGACACCATCATCATCGATGAGGCGCATGAACGCAGCCTCAACATCGATTTCCTGTTGGGCTATCTGAAGCAGTTGCTGCCCAGGCGCCCCGATCTGAAGATCATCATCACCTCGGCCACCATCGATGCCGACCGTTTCGCCCGCCATTTCGGCCGCGAGGTCAAGGGCGAGATCGTACCGGCTCCGGTGATCGAGGTCTCGGGCCGCTTGTATCCGGTGGAGATCCGCTATCGTCCCATCGACAATGCCGACCGCAGCGGCGTCTCCACCGAAGTGGCGCAGGCGCGTGCGCGCGCCGAGGGCCGCGCCAGCCAGGCCCAGAAGGACCGCGAGCAGCGCGACCTGATGGATGCCGTGGTCGATGCCGTGGATGAACTGGCGCGCATCGGGTCGGGGGACGTGCTGGTGTTCCTGCCCGGCGAGCGCGAGATTCGCGATGCTGCCGAAGCACTGCGCAAGCATCATCCCCCGCATGTGGAAATCCTGCCGCTGTTTGCGCGCCTGTCTGCGCAGGAGCAGGAACGCGTCTTCAAGACCAGCAATGCCCGTCGCATCGTGCTGGCGACCAATGTGGCGGAAACTTCACTGACCGTGCCGGGGATCCGCTATGTGGTCGATGCCGGTCTCGCACGTGTGAAGCGTTACAGCTATCGCAACAAGGTCGAACAGTTGCAGATCGAGCCGGTGGCGCAATCGGCGGCCAACCAGCGTGCCGGACGATGCGGCCGGGTGGCCGCGGGCGTGTGCATCCGTCTGTATGATGAGCAGGATTTCCTGCAGCGTCCCAAGTTCACCGATCCCGAGATCTTGCGCTCCTCGCTGGCCTCGGTGATTCTGCGCATGAAGTCGCTGCACCTGACCGATGTGGAGAGTTTCCCCTTCATTGAACCACCGCTGGGCCGCGCTATCGCCGACGGCTATCAGCTGTTGCAGGAGCTGGGTGCGGTAGAAGAGCAGGGCGGCGTCAATCGCCTGACTGCACTGGGCAAGCAACTGGCCCGGTTGCCGCTGGACCCGCGCGTAGGGCGCATGATCCTGGCGGGACGCGACAATGCCTGCCTGACCGAACTGCTCATCATCGCCGCAGCGGTATCCGTGCAGGACCCGCGCGACCGGCCCATGGATGCGCAGAATGCAGCGGACAACGCCCACAAGAAATTCGCCGACGAGAAATCGGAATTCGCCAGTTATCTGAAGATCTGGAAGTGGTTCGAGGAGGCCATCGCCCACAAGAAATCGAATCGCCAGCTGCAGGAATACTGCCGTGAGAATTTCCTCTCGCAATTGCGTCTGCGCGAGTGGCGCGATGTCCATTCGCAGTTGCTGACCATCGTGAAGGAACAGGGCTGGCGACTCAATGAAGCCCCCGCCACTTATGACCAGCTGCACCTGGCGCTACTGACGGGCTTGCTGGGCAACGTTGGTTTCAAGAGTGAGGACGATGCGCAATACCTGGGCGCACGCGGCATCAAGTTCAACATCTGGCCCGGTGCGCATCTGACCAAGAAGCCGGGCCGCTGGGTGATGGCCGCTGAGCTGGTCGATACCGCCCGCCTGTATGCGCGCTGCGTCGCCAACATCCAGCCCGAATGGCTGGAGAAACTGGGCGGCCATCTGCTCAAGAAATCCTGGGGCGAACCGCGCTGGGAAAAACGCGCCGCCCAGGTCACCGCCTCCGAACGCGCCACGCTCTACGGGCTGGTGGTGTACAGCCAGCGCCGCATCAACTACGGCAAGATCAACCCGGCCGACGCGCGCGAGATTTTCAT
The DNA here is from genome assembly GCF_013359625.1 of Herbaspirillum sp. C9C3. NCBI lineage: Bacteria > Pseudomonadati > Pseudomonadota > Betaproteobacteria > Burkholderiales > Oxalobacteraceae > Herbaspirillum > Herbaspirillum sp. C9C3. Next base: position 12,509 of record NZ_JABFMQ010000012.1, on the reverse strand, counting down.
TCGCGACGCCCTGGTCGGTGGCGACTTCGAGACTCGCGCACCATTCTTTGCGCACAACCAGAAACTGGTGCGGGAGATCGAAAACCTGGAACACAAGTCCCGTCGCCTCGATGTGCTGGTGGACGATGAACTGATCATCGGTTTCTACGACAAGCTGATCCCGCACGACATCTGCAATGGCGTGGACTTCGAGAAGTGGCACAAGCAAGCCACGGCCGCCGATCCCAAGTTGCTGTACCTGAACCGTGACGACCTGATGCGTCATGAAGCAGCGGGCGTCACCACCGAGCTGTTCCCCAAGACCATGAACGTGGCGGGCATCGCCATGGCCTTGAGCTATCACTTCGAGCCGGGTGCGGCGCGCGATGGCGTCACGCTGACCGTGCCGCTGTATGCGCTCAACCAGGTCTCGGCGGATCGCTGCGACTGGCTGGTGCCGGGCATGTTGAAGGAGAAGGTGCATCTGCTGTTGAAGTCCCTGCCGCAGAAGCTGCGCCGCCACTGCGTACCGCTGCCCGATTACGCCGCACGTTTCTGCGAGCGCATGGAGGAGCGCAAGACCTTTGGCCGGGGCAACCTGATCGACGCCATCATTGCCGACATCCGCGAGCAGATCACGATCCTGGTCAAGCCCAGCGACTTCAAGCAGGAGACGCTGTCGGCGCACCACGCGATGAACTTCAAGATCGTCGATGAGCATGGTCGCCAGCTGGAGATGGGCCGCAACCTCGCGGCCCTGCAAGCCGAATTCGGCGGTCAGGCGCGCCAGCAGTTCCAGAAGCTGGCCGAGCAGGTCGCCATTGCCCCGCGCGAGGAGGAGGACAGCACCGCACCGGCACCCGCAGCCCTCGGCAAGGGAGCCGCGAATGCAGCCCCGGCGGCCCCCGCGTCAGTGGGCGAGTACAGCAATCTCACCAGCTGGAGTTTTGGCGAATTGCCCGAACTGCTGGAGATCACGCGCGGCAGTGGCAAGCAGGCGCAGACGCTGATCGGATTCCCGGCGCTGGTGGATCGCAAGACGCATTGCGACCTGGAGGTCTTTGATGATCCGGCCGAGGCGGCGCGCTACCACCATGCGGGTCTGCGTCGCCTGTTTGCGTTGCAGATGAAGGAACAGCTCAAGTATCTGGAGAAGAACATTCCGGGTCTGCAGCAGATGGGCATGCAATTCATGGCCCTGGGCTCGCAGGAGGAATTGCGGGAACAGATCCTCAATGCCGGGCTGGAACGCGCCTTCCTGCAAGACCCGCTGCCGCGCAATGCGGACGAATTCAATCGCCGCCGTGATGAGGGCAAGGCGCGTCTGGGTTTGCTGGTCAACGAGATCGCGCGCCTGTGCGGCCAGGTGCTGGCCGAGTATCACGCCCTGCCCAAGAAGCTGCAGGGTATCAAGGCGCATGCGGCTGCGGCGACCGACATGCAGGCGCAGTTGTCGCAACTGGTGGGCAAGCGTTTCGTGGCCGAGACGGATTACACCAATCTGAGTCACTACCCACGTTACCTCAAGGCCATCAACGTACGGCTGGACAAACTGCGCGCCGATCCGGCCCGCGATACGCGCTTGCTGGCCGAGTGGAATTCGGTGGCGCAGCCTTACCAGCGCGCGCTCAAGGACCGCGCCGGGCGGGTGGATCCCAAGATGACCGAGTTCCGCTGGATGCTGGAGGAACTGCGCGTGTCGCTCTACGCGCAGGAACTGAAGACGCCGATGCCGGTGTCGGTGAAGCGCTTGCAGAAGGTGTGGGAGAGCATGCAGCGCTGAACCACCTTGAGCGCCCGTCGTGTGTTGATCGCCACCCCTCACTTGCCTTGTTCAGCGATCCGCGTGCGTCCCAATTCTCCGGCGCTGGCCAATAGCCGCAACCTGGCAGAACGCCATTCGGCCAGGGCACGTATGCGTTCCTGGCTTGCATCGGCCAGTGCGGCCTGCACATTGAGGATGCCGATGATGTCGCTCAGTCCGCGTTCATATTTGCGCTGAACGTCTTCCATGGCCATCTTCGCGCTTTCCAGCAGGCGCAGGGATGAGCTCAGGTTGCGTTGGGCAGCCTGATTCTCCGCGAAGGCATTGGCGAGTTCGCTGATGACCTGCCCCTCGGCCTCCAGCAGTTCGGCTTCCCGGAGGTCGATCTGTGCCTGGGCGTTGCGTACCTTGTAGGTGTGAGCAAAGCCGTCGAAGAGCGGGAAGTTCAAGGCCAGTGCGCTCACCGTCTCGCGTGTTTGCGTGCCCGCACTCCCCTGATTGGGGCGTCCGTTGACGTAGTATCCATGAGAAAAATCCAGACTGGGCAAGCCTTCGGCGCGCGTGGCCGCCAGCTTCTCGCGCGACGAGGCCAATTGCGCCCTGGAGGCAAGCAAGGCAGGATGTTGCTGCCCAGCGAGCTCCATCCATTGCACCAGGTCTTGCGCAATCTGACCGGCCTCGATGGCCGAGTCGGGACTGTCGATGGGGACTTGCAGGCGAGCTCCCTGTCCTCGCAGTCCCAATGAGACCGACAAGGTGACCAGGGCTTTTTCATGTTGGCCGATGGCACGCGCATGTTCCAGTTCCGCTTTGGACAGGGAGGTCTGGACTTGCAACAGGTCAGAGCGCGCGGCCATGCCCCGTTCGGCACGCTTGTGGGTGATCTCCATGATCTGGCGTGCCAGGCGTTCGTTCAGTTCACGGGCCTGGCGATTGGCACCGCTTGTTTGAACGTCGTAATAGGCCGCAATGACGCTGCTCATGGTCTTTTGCAAGATGGCGTCATGACTGGCCAGGGCGGCGTCGAGCAAGGCATCGGCTGCGCGCAGGTTGGCGCTGCGGCCACCGAAGTCCAACAGGCGCCAGGTCAGCGTGTAGTACTGGGAGCGGCTCTTGCGTTGGTTCCCCAGAGGTAGTAGCGAATCGGGCTGCTGCAAGCGTTCTTGCTGAAAGCGCAGTCCAGCGTTGATGCTGGGTAAATAGGCCGCCCTGGCTTCGCCCTTTTGCGCTGCTTGCACTTTGATGCGCGCCCAGCCGGCCTTCACCTGGGCGTGATGACACAAGCCCAGGTCGATCGCATCCCCCAAGGTGAGTGGCGCAGTCGGTACGGCAGAACGGCCATCGCAAACCAGGGTATGGGCATCTCCCGGAAGCAATTTGCCTTCGTCCAGTTCCGGTGGTCGCGCCAACAAGGGATCCTCAAGAGGCGCCGAGGCCCGTTCCAGCCATTCCCGTGCGTGGGCCATGTCCGTCAGACATACCGGCGCTGCTGCCATCAGGACTACGCAGACAGTTCTAACGTTCATTGAGGGACTCCTGCTGGTGGCGAATCAGAGGGGAGAGCACGTATTCGATGACCCGTCGTGTTCCCGTCCGGATCTCGACGGTGACCGACATGCCCGGCGCAAGCGCCAGCGTGCGCCCCTCTGCTGCCAGCGTATGGCGTGACAGAACGATCTTGCTGGCGTAGATCAGGCCGCGCTTCTCGTCTTCGATGGCGTCATGCGAAACATGCCGCACCGTTGCCGGGACCGTGCCGTACCTGGTGTAGTCGAAGGCTTCTATCTTGACCTTGGCGTCCTGGCCAACCTGGACGAAGCCGATATCCTTGTTCTCCAGAAACGCTTCCACCTCCACGGCTGCTTCCTGCGGAACGATCTGCATGAGCGGCTGGGCTGCCGGCACCACGCCGCCCACGGTATGGACATTGAGTTGCTGCACCGTTCCACTGACCGGCGCTACCAGCTTGAGCAACTTGCTGTGCTCGCCAGCGCGACGCTGATCCTGCAAGCCTGCTTCGATTCGCTTGCTGGCGTCGATGCCCTCGTCGTGCGCTTCTTTCAGGGTTTGGGCAATCAGCGCGGAACGCTGGTTGCGGGCATCGGCAAGCTGTCCCTGGAGCTCAATCCTGGCTTGCTCTTTCTCCTGCCAGGCATGGCGCGAGACCGTATTGTCGGCCAGCAGCGATTGATAGTCTTCGGCAAGCTGCCTGGCCAAGGGCAGGGCGGCACCGTAGCGTACGATTTCATCATCCAGGCGATCCAGCTTGCTTTTCACATCCCGATATTGGCTTTCCAGTTGCCGCTGCGCCGCTTCCCATTGCGCAGCAGTCGCTGCCGGTACCTGCGGCAATCTCGGGTTTGCGCCGGATGCTACGGCTTCGCGCAATGCGTTTGCCCGCGCAAGCTGCAATCGCGCCTGTGCCACGGCATCGGCGGCCTTGTCATGCTCAGCGTCGCTGCTGCTGGAATCGAGCTCGATGAGCAACTCGCCTGCCTTGACCGTCTGTCCCTCCACCACATGCAGAGCCTTGACGCTGGCCACATCGATCGAAGCGATGGTCTTGGTACGGGATGAGGGAATGATCTTGCCGGTGGCATGGACGATGATGTCGATGCGTCCGAAGATCGCCCACAGGAAGAAGAAGGCCACCAGACTCATCAGAATGCGCCCTGTCCATCGCAAGGTCGGTGAAGCCGGCGACTCCTGCAGTGCCAGTACGCCTGGCAGAAACTGGGCTTCCTGCTGGTTGTAGTAATCCGTGCGCAGGTTTTTCCGCACGCTCCAGAAATGCAGAAAGATGCCAAGGTAGCGTTGCCACAGGGCGCGCCATGCGGCCATCCATTGAAGCAGTTTCATATCGTCAACCCAATGGAGAAGTGCTGGAAGCGCCTTGTGTCATTTGCAGTTCATGCAGATGCGCATAGATGCCACCCGGCTTGCGCAGCAGCTCGTCGTGGCGCCCGCTTTCAACGATCTGACCCTTGTCCAGAACGATGATGCGGTGGGCATCACGCACTGCCGAGAGGCGATGCGCGATGATCAGCACGGTTCTTCCTGCGCAGATCTGGCGCATGTTGTCCTGAATGACTTTTTCGGATTCATAGTCCAGTGCGCTGGTGGCTTCGTCGAAGATGAGGATGGCCGGATTCGAGATCAGTGCGCGGGCGATGGCAATGCGCTGCCGCTGTCCGCCGGAGAGGCCAGTCCCATGTTCGCCGACCAGGGTGTCATACGCCTCGGGCAACTCGCAGATGAATTCATGGGCACCCGCCAGCTTGGCCGCAGCGATGACGGCTTCTATCGGCAGGGAGGGATCGGTGAGAGCGATGTTGTCCCGGATGGAGCGTGAGAACAGCATGTTTTCCTGCAATACCACCCCGATCTGCTGGCGCAGCGAGGCGGTATCGATGATGGCCAAATCCTGTCCATCGATCATGACCTTGCCGCGATCACAGACGTAGAGACGCTGAACCAGCTTGGTCAGGGTACTTTTGCCCGAGCCGGAGCGACCGACGATGCCCACGACCTCGCCAGGCCGAATGCTCAAGGTGAGAGAGCGGAGTACCTCCGAGGCTTCCGGGCGATATCGAAACGAAACCTGGTCAAGGACGATTGCACCGGATAGCCTTGGCAAGCGGGTTTTCTTTCCCGTGACTTCCGAGCGGGTATCCAGGACATCGCCGAGCCGGCTCATCGAGATCCCGACCTGTTGGAAATCGTTCCACAACTGGGCCAGCCTCAGCACCGGAGCGGCCACCTGGCCCGCCAGCATGTTGAAGGCTACCAGTTCGCCGACCGTGAGTTGCTGGTCGATCACCAGGGTGGCGCCCAGCCACATGATGGCGACCGTCACCAGTTTGCTGACCAGGCTGACGCTGCCGCTTGCCAGCAGGCCGATGTTGGCGGTGCTGAGTCCTGCGCTGACGTAGGCGGCCAATTGCTTGTCCCATTTCTGCTGCCAGCGTGGCTCGACGGCCAGGGACTTGATCGTATCCATGCCGGTGAGCGACTCCACCAGAAACGCCTGGTTTTCCGCGCTCTTGTTGAACTTGTCGTCCAGCCTGGTCCGCAAGATGGGTGTGAAGATGAAGGAAAGGCCCAGATACAGAGGAATCGACACCAGCACGATCAAGGACAGGGTAACGCTGTACCAAAGCATCACGCCCAGGAAGACGAAGGAGAACACCAGATCCAGCAGCAGGGTCATGGCATTGCCGGTCAGGAAGGAGCGGATGTTCTCCAGCTCCCGGATTCGCGCGATGGAATCGCCAGCACGCCGCGACTGGAAATAGGTGATGGGCAAGCTCAGCAAATGCGCGAACAATCTGGAGCCCAGTTCCACATCGATCTTGCTGCTGGTATGGGCAAACAAGGCGGTCCGGATGCCGCCCAGGATGGCTTCGAACAAGGTCGCAGCGATCAGCCCGATAGCGATTACGTTGAGCGTCTTCATGGCATGATTGACCAGCACCTTGTCCATCACCACCTGAAAGAACAGCGGCGTACACAAGCCGATCAGCTGCAGCATCAGCGAGATCAACAGCACTTCACCCAGCGCCTTGCGATACTTGACCACCGCCGGGATGAACCAGGTGAAATCAAACTTGCTCATGCTGCCCGCAAAGCTCGCCTTGCTGGTCATGAAGATCACCTGGCCGCTCCAGCATTCATCGAAGGCAGGGCGCAGCATGATGGCAGGCCGCTCGCCCGGGCGTTGCACAAGAATGCGCCAGATGGCTTGGCTGCGGTCGATCTTTCCGATCAGGAAGAACTTGCCGTCACGGTCCACGGCGATGGCCGGCAGCGGCATCCGTTCCAGGCGGGCCGGGTCTTGCCTGACGCAGCGGGCGGACAGCCCCAGTTTCCTGGCGGCCAGCAGCAGGGTCTGGATGGTGAAGGGCTCGCGGCCAAACTCATGCCGCAGCTGATGCGGATCTGCAGCGATGTCGTGCAGCCTGGCCATCATGAGCAGGCACAGCAGGCCGCTATCGGGAGTTTCAGGATGGTTCTCTTGGTCGTTCACGCTGGTGTACTTCGCAGGGAGGTGTCTTGAGGACGAGGAGAACGGTGCAGTGTGGAGCACCGGGATCGCTGGCAGCGGCAGGACCCGCTTTCACACGAGTGAGCTGCCGCCGCTGCTGTGAATCAATGCGTCACGGTCATCAGAATGCGGCCGTTGCTGGTCTGCCCGTTGGTCCAGCTGTATTGCGCAGCCGACGGTGCAGCAAAGCCGGCCATGGCCTGGACGAATTGCTCGACATCGGTATCGTGCAGATTCAATCCATCGGCAGTCTTGATGCGTTCGATGCGACCGGTGCTTTCCTCTGCGCCCATGCCGTACCAGCCCTTGACCACAATCTGGTCCGCCGTCCCCATCACGTTGATCTGCAGATCGTCGCCCACATGCCTGAACCACAGGTTTTGCTGCTGGATGCCCGAGAGTTCCAGCACATCGATATTGCCCAGCGTGGCATCGTTGTCGATGAGGGTATCGATGCCGTCACCCCGGCTGAAGCGATAGGTGTCGTTGCCGGCCTGGCCGATGATCGTGTCATTGCCACGGCCTCCGGTGAGGATATTGTCACCCCGGTTACCGGTGATGATGTTGGCCAGTTCGTTACCGGTGCCGTCGATGTTCTCGTTGCGCAGCTTGATCGGGTCGATGGTATAGATGCTGTAGGCATTGGCGACGTTGGCATCGCGTCGGAACTCTTCCAGTGACAGGTAGCGCGTCATGTCACTGACCAGGCCACGGCCCGAGTCGGCGATATAGAAGCCGTTGATGGCACCAGTGGCAGCGTCGCAGGCCACGCCGGTCACGGTCACCACGTGGTTGACAGCGCCGCCGTCGAGGTAGGCGTCTTCCCCCCACAGCTTGCCCGCATTCACGGCGATGATCACGCCGCGGCCACCCTTGATCAGGTTGGCGATGCCCTGTTCGTTGTAGCCCTGCATGAGACCATTGCGGATACCGTAGCTGTCCAGCAGGGCGCGCTGACCGAGGTAATTGGAGCCGCCGCGTTCGTAGTCGCTGACGGTGCTGTCGGTGACGCACCATTGGTTGTCGATGGCACGCTGCACCACCTGGGCTTCCGACAGGTTCTGGTTGGCCTGGATGGCCAGATTGGCGATGCTGGTCAGGGCGCAGGTGCCGGCATAGTCGCGCACCGCATTGCCCTGCATGTAGTCCAGTTCATTGGCTTTGGGATAGCCATAGACCAGGATGTCGACGCCATCGGCGACGCCCTTCTCGGGTTTGGAAAAGTCCAGCAAACCGAGGTTCTCGATCTGTGCGCCCAGCGTGTGGCTGATGCTGGAGAGCACCGTATCGTTGCCCTCGCCGTCCAGTTCGATGACGCGATCGCCGAGGTCGTCGACGTAATAGATATCGTTGCCCTGTCCGCCGATCATGATGTCGGCACCCGTGACGCCATCCAGGATATTGGCCTGGCTGTTGCCGATGAGCTTGTTGGCGCCGCTGTTGCCGGTGCCGTTGAAGTTGCCGCCCTCCAGCAGGCGCAGCTCCTCCACGTTGGTGCCGAGCATGGTGTTGCTGCTGGCGATGACGGTATCGTAGCCTTCGCCCGCATGTTCGAGGATGACATCGTTGATGCTGTTGACGATGTAGATGTCATCGCCCTTGCCGCCTTCCATCTGGTCGGCCCCCGCGCCGCCGTCGATATAGTCGTTGCCGATGCCGCCAATGATGATGTCATTTCCGGTGCCGCCATAGAGGAAGTTGCTATCGCTCACTCCGGCCGCCAGCCCGGCCTCATTCGAAGCCGCACCGCCGACGATGATGTCGTCACCCGTGCCGCCATAGATCACGTCATTGCCGGCCCCGCCAAAGAGACGGTCATTTCCTTCTTCGCCATAGAGCTGGTCATCGCCCACGCCGCCTTGCGCCTCGTCGTTGCCGATGCCACCCCACATCTGGTCGTTGCCGAACGCGCCGACCATGAAGTCATCGCCCGTGCCGCCGTACATCGTGTCATCGTCGGTCTCGCCGGCTGACAGGCTCTGCTTGCTGTCATTGGACGGTGTGAAGCCGACGAGGATATCGTTTCCGCTACCTCCCCACAGCGTGTCGTTACCTACGCCGCCGAAGATCTTGTCGATACCGGCGCCGCCGTCCACGCTATCGTTGCCGGCACCCCCGTCGAGTTCATCTTCCCCGGCGCTGCCGAAGAGGGTGTCATTGCCGGCATCGCCGAAGATCAGGTCGTTGTGCTCTCCGCCATCGAGAGTGTCATTGCCCAGGCCGCCATACAGGCTGTCGTCGCCCCTGCCGCCGCGCAGGGTGTCGTTGTCGGATTCGCCTGCGGCCAGGGTCTGCTTGCTGTCGTTGGATGGGGTAAAGCCGACCAGTACATCATCGCCGTCGCCGCCGTACAGGGTATCGTCACCGGCCTGGCCGAACAGCCTGTCATGGCCTGCGCCACCGTAGAGGGCATCATTGCCGTCGCCGGCCTGGAGTTCATCGTTGCCTTCGCCGCCGATCAAGGTGTCATTGCCGGCTTCAGCAAACAGCATATCGTCGCCGGTACCGCCGTCGAGCAGATCATTGCCCGCGCCACCGATGAGTTCATCGTTGCCTTCTTCACCGTACAAGGTGTCATTGCCCTCGTAGCCCCACAGGGCGTCGTTGCCGGTGCCGCCCCACAGCGCATCGTTGCGGCTGCTTCCGCCCATCAGGTCGTTGCCGCCGCCTGCATAGAATTTCACCAGCAGATCGGTGTTGAAGTAGATGCCGTTGTAGGCCGCATAGTAATTGGCACTGAAGCTGTCGTCGCCATCGGTGCCGATGAGGCTGTCGCGGTTGTTGCTGTTGATCTTGACCTGGTTGGGGCCGAACTGGATGTACTGCGTGGCATTGATGTAATACGTATTGTCGGAGCGGCGCAGGAAGTCGTAGCTGCTGAATTGCGCCCAGGGGAGGACGGGCTCCCTGTCCCCGGAAGGCGAAGCCGGTGCGCGTTGTAGCTGTGCTTCACTGCGGAAGCCGGCGTTGCCGGCCGTGTAGAAACCGTAGTCCGTCGCCCGCACGGTGGTCAGGCCGGCGCGCATCATGGCCATCGACAGTGTGGTCAGTTCGGGCGTCTGGGCGATACCGTCCTCGTTGCTGTCGGTCCAGGCTGTGAGGCCATTGAGTTCGCTGCCATTGAGCTGGCCGTCGCGGTTGGCATCGAAGTTGCCGAGTTGCGTGGCGCTCAGGGCGAGATTGGTGCTGTTGAGGATGCGGAAGGTGCGTTGCGCGATGGAGTCTGCACGGTCGGTGACGGTGGATTTGCTTTCGTAGAAGGCGCCGATGGGGAACAGGTCCGGTAGCGGGAAGCTGGGGGTGTACTGGATGCCTGGCGAATAGGTGAAGCGATTGTTGACCAGGAAATCGGTGGAGGCATTGACGAAGTTTTCGAAACCGGATTTGTCCAGCGCGCCATTGGCAAAGGCCGCCCAGGCTGCGTGATCGGCCGAGTTGGCGGCGTTGACGTCATTGAACTGGTAACTGCGGTCATTCCATCGGATGCCGTTGTTGGAGCGGTCGGTATAGGCGAAGCCGTTGACGTTGAGACCACCGATGTTGCTGCTGCTGCGGGTGATCTGGCCTGAGGCGGCGTCGTAGCGGAAGTTTCCGGAGGTGCCGTCGGCGAGGGTGCCGACGCTGGCGCCTAGTGTAAACCGTCCGACGTATTTGTTATTGTTGAAGACTTGAACCTGTCCATCGGAATAGAAGGAGAGGCTGCCATTGGCGGCGATATTGGCATTCGATACGCTGCCATCCGGGTTGCGCAACTGATAGGAGACTGCGCCTGTTTCCGTCTGGGTAGTGGTGATGAGCTTGTGTCCGTTCAATGCAGCTTCGGTGAAGGACTTGATGGAGACGATTTCAGTCGGTTTCGGCGGTACGGGATCAGCTTTGCTCTCCATGGGCATTGTCTTGAAGGTCGTTTCGCCGGTCACCAGGTTCTGGAATGTGGTGGTGATCTTGCCGGTATCCGGATTGGGGACGATCCAGGAGAGTGTTCCATTGTCTGCGTCCACGATATACCGCACGCCATTGGTGTAAGTGCGGACGGTCCCGTTGCGGCCGAAGTGTTCTTCTTTGAAGGCAAGGCCGGGGCCGCCGGTGTTGGGCAGCCAGTTGGCGTAGGACGGATCGTAAGTATGGATGCCTGCCCATAATTTTTCCGTGTTATTGGCAATCTTGGCTGAGTAGCTGCCTGCGGGGGCGGAATCAGGCTTGATCTGGTTGGTGTCCACGCTAGAGTATCTGCGGGTCACCTCTTGCGGGAGCATGGTGTCCGAGAGGGAGCTGTACGCGCTCGGAGAAATCTCACCTACGGTCAGGATGTTCTTGACGAAATCGGTGCAGACGTTGGACATCGGGCCTGTCACGCCGCTGATCGGGAGGATAAGAGGGATGACTCCGCGGACGGCGTTGTAATTGTCGGTGGTGTCGTTGGCAACCGAGGCGGCGTATTCGAGCATGTTGCTGTATTGGCGTTCTGAAACCGAAAATGTTTTTGACCATCGTTCCAAGTGAGCAGTAGGCTCCTTATTGCTATCTGGTTCGCCGGTTAGCGTATCGTCGCGTAGAGTTCCCGGTCCGGTGGTGCCAGAAACGATTGGATAATAGCCAATTGTAATGTCCGGTTTTCCAGAAGCTGAGAGCGTGATAAATGCATGGCCAACTTGAAGTTTTATTTTCTCGACACCACCAGTTGGATAGGTACGAACAGTAACGCTATAGGTAGTCATATTTGCCTAGAAATGTAGTTAGCGATTAAGGTAAGCGCGAAGATAAGTGATGCGGAAGATCGTCTTACCCGTTTTTCTGTCTATTACGAACATCGCGTAGGGTTCAGGCCATCCGACTGTGTCGGCGATGTAAGCAGCTAAGCACTCTGGTCGTTTTTCAAGAATTTCAGATCCGAAACTGGTCGAAAAATGGGCTTCGAGAAGAAGTGTTGAGCCATCCTCTCTTCCTAATGGGGGCGAGGTTGGTCCGTCTTCTATAAAAAAATTGCGACCATCCCCATCGAAGCAATTTAGCTTCTTTGCTAGTGAGGTATTCAGATGGTGCTGAAGCGGAATTTTGTTATTCCACCAAAACACACTGAGAAAGTTATAGGTGTAGACCAACAAGAACACCAAAAACAAGTACAACAAAACCAGCTTGATCCCAAGTTCATGATCTGCACACCACTGCCATTGCCTTCTGCTAAGCATGCTTTTCTCCCCTGATGGATTTAGGAAATTGAACGCAATCTCGGACATTTCATTGCAGTGGGACGAAGCTGCATTTCTAAAAATATTCCTGCGACATTGAACCCTTATTTCGCGCTTAATCACATCGAATATTTTCTGGAAATTGGAGCTTGATTAATTCCGAAAATGGTCGAGTAGCTTCTTTATGAAATACAGCAAATCTTGTTATTCGAAAAATCAGAAATATAAGTTTCTAAAACGATGTCCCCCAGGTTAATGGTAGATATGCAGTGCTGTTTGATGGCGGGGTTGGTAGTCATCATGCAAAGGAATTTTGTTATTCCACCAAAACACACTGAGAAAGTTATAGGTGTAGACCAACAAGAACACCAAAAACAAGTACAACAAAACCAGCTTGATCCCAAGTTCATGATCCGCACACCACTGCCATTGCCGTTTGCTTAGCACCGCCTGCCTCGTCGCGTTGAATGTTGAAAACTAGAACCCATTTCATAAATAGGCGTGAGATGCGTTCTGTCCAGAAAGGGCGCTG